>CAUAHS010000194.1 GCA_958428885.1 uncultured Eubacteriales bacterium | reverse complement strand
CACCTGACTCTTAATCAGGGTGTCCAGGGTTCGAGTCCCTGATGGTGTACCAAAACGGCCCGATGGTCAAGTGGTCAAGACGGGGGCCTCTCACGCCCCAAACGGGAGTTCGACTCTCCCTCGGGTCACCAGCCTTGGCTCCCACGTCGGTGGGAGCCGGGCAAAAGTAAATAGTGCAGTTGGTGCTTTTAACGGTGAGGGTCCACCCGTTCCCATTCCGAACACGGAAGTTAAGCTCACCTGTGCCGAAAATACTTGTCTGGAGACGGACCGGGAAGATAGGTCAGTGCCAACACCGGGCCCCTTATGGGGCCCGAGTACTTTGCCTCCTTAGCTCAACAGGTAGAGCATGCGGCTGTTAACCGCAGGGTCGTAGGTTCGAATCCTACAGGGGGCGCCAAAAGAGCCGCCACTCATCCGGTGGCGGCTCTTTCAAATACGGGCCTTTAGCTCAGTTGGTTAGAGCAACCGGCTCATAACCGGTCGGTCCGGGGTTCGAGTCCCTGAAGGCCCACCATCGAAGCAAGCTGCGGCTTGCTTCTTTTTTTATTCTGCTGTTGACAAATGTAAACTAGCATGATATGCTGTGTTTACAGATGTAGTATATCGCCTGTTGAAAACTTGAAGGAGGTCGGCTGCTGTGGCTGAGTGGATGATATCTTCCTTTGTGCTCACGGCGCTCGTCATAGCTCTGCGCTTTGCAGTGCGCGGGCGCGTTAGCCTGAGATTGCAGTATGCGCTCTGGCTGATAGTGCTGCTTCGGCTGCTGGTGCCGTTCAGCCTCGGCAGCAGCGCGATAAGCGTCGCCAATGCCATTCCGGCGGGCAATTTTGAGTTTACTGGGCAGATCGTCGCACCTGTTGAAAACTCCAATACCCAGCCGGAAACCAGACCGTCTGTTCCTGAAGTGGGTGCCGACGCGAAGTATGCACGTCCATTTGAGTGGCGCGAGGCGGCGTTTACGGTGTGGGCTACCGGCGCATGCGCGCTCTTTGTTTGGTTCGGCGCCGTGAATCTCAGGCTGTGGAAAACTTTGCGGCGCAGCCGGCGGCGGGTCGATGTGGGGAACTATCCCCTGCCCGTGTATGTCAGCTCCGCGGTCGAGACGCCCTGCCTCTTCGGGCTGTTTCGGCCAGCGGTATATCTTACGGAGGAGACGCCCCTCGGGCAGCCGGCACTGGGCCATGTGCTGGAGCACGAGAGGACGCACTGGCGGCACGGTGACCATGTCTGGGCGCTTTTGCGCGCGGCCTGCCTGGCGCTGCACTGGTTTGACCCGCTCGTCTGGTGGGCTGCGGCGCTCTCGCGGAGGGACGCTGAGCTGGCCTGCGACGAGGCGGCGGTCAGGCGCCTGGGCGAGGCCGAGTGCGCGGGCTATGGGCGCACACTGCTGGACCTAACCTGCGGGCGCAGGCCGCAGCTGCTGAACACGGCGACGACGATGACCGGCGGGCGGAGCGCCATACGCGAGCGCATACTCATGCTCACCCGGCGGCCGAAGACGGCGGCGCTGACGCTCGCGCTGGTCATCATCGCAGGGGCCGCATTGGCCGGCTGCACCTTCACGGGCGCGGCGGAGCAGGAGGCGGCGGAGCCGCCGGTCTCGGACGAACCGGTGGGGGATGTGGCGGCGCAGGACTGGGTGAACGCCTACCTCGAGTTCTGGGACGGATATGACCTGGCAGGTATGCCGCAGCACCAGGGCTTTGAGCTCATAGACCTCGAATTTGACGGGGTGCCGGAGCTCATCGTCTGGTTCGCGGGCGGTCCGGCGAGCATGCATTCGGAGCTCTACCGCATCGAGGACGGCGAGGTCGTGAGCCTCGGGAGCTATGAGACGAACCTGATAAAGGGCACGTTGGGCGAGGACGACAGCTTCGGCGGGCCCTGGCCCGCGCCCTCCTACTGGCTGGTGCGCAGCCGGGAGAACGGCGGGTACTGCTGGTGCGTCAGCAGCTACTCCGGCTCGGAACAGGGGAGCCGGGGCGGGTACACCCTCTTTTCCGGCGGCAGCGCTCAGGAGCTCGCCTCATTTGAGGACGGGCCGGGGGACGAGGCCGGACGGCTCGCGGCCTGGGAGCAGTTCGACGCCGAATACGAGGTGGTGCCGCTAGACAGCTCGGGCTTCACGCTGAGCATATTCGACGGCGACGACCTGAGCCGCGCGGGGCTGGAGGCCCTGCTCTCCGGCTGGGAGCCGACGGTCGCAGATGGCGCTTGACATCCGGCCGGTCCCGGTTTATGATTTAGGTACAATTTCACATAGGGGTGCTGGGTTTTCCCGGCTGAGATGGGACCAATTGAGGTCCGGACCCTTGAACCTGATGCGGGTAATGCCGACGTAGGGAACTTCTTTACGCATCGGGTTTTCCCCGGTGCGTTTTCTTTTGTGCCGGGAGAAGGCGAAAGGAGAAAGGAAAATGAGAAACAGGAAACTTCGTGCCATGGCTGAGGGCGCGGTGCTGCTGGCGCTGGCGCTGGTGTTCAACGCGCTCAAGCTGTTCACACTGCCGAACGGCGGCTCCGTGGACCTCGCGATGATACCGATATTCATCTTTGCCCTGCGCTGGGGCGTGGGCTGGGGCCTGCTGGAGGGCTTCCTCTTCGGCCTGCTGCAGATGCTCATCGACGGCGCCGTAGCCTGGGGCTGGCAGAGCCTGCTGCTGGACTACCTCGTGGCCTTCACGCCGCTGGGCCTCGCGGGCCTCTTCCGCGGCAAGGGCAAGGGCATTTATGTGGGCATCCTGCTCGGCTGCTTCGTGCGCTTCGTCGTACACTACATCTCCGGCGTCACCATCTACGCCATCACGATGCCGACCGAGCTCTTCGGTGTCGTCTGGGCCTCGCCCGCGACGTACTCGCTCATCTACAACGGCAGCTACATGCTCATCGACACCGTCATCTGCCTCGTCATCTTCGGCGTGCTCTACAAGCCGCTGGACAAGTACCTCCAAGCCCGGGACATCAGGGCCTGAACACGATGGGACGCGCTGAAAAGGCGCGTCCCATGAGCTTTTATGTGCCGGAACCCGCGCTTCTCGGCTCGTTGCCGGCGGCGAAGATGCTGCTGAGCTTCGCCATGCCCTCGGCGGCGGGCTGCTGGGCGGCTCGGGCGTAGATGTCGTACTTGGCCGACTTGTCGCTCGAGCGCGTGTTCTCCCGGCTGGTCGTGACCTTGCCGGAGATGGAGCTGGAGAAGCCCCAGATGCTGAGACTGGACTCCATGGTGCTATCGCTCGTATCCGTTATCTTGTCGGCGGTGGAGTCCTTGACCTCCATAGTGAAGTTCACCGTAGCCTCCTCCATGGTGAAGGCCGGGATGGGCACCAGGGCGAGCAGCGGAGCCTCCACCTCCACGGTGACGGGCTTGGTCTCGCCGCTCGTGGCGTCGACCACCGTGCGGTTGAGCTTGAACTTTATCGTCCGCGCCTCCACGGCGTCGCCGCTCGTGAGGTCGGGCATCGTCTTGAAGGCGAGGCGGAAGAGCTGGTCGAGGTAGACGTTGCAGAGCTCTGCCTGGCCCTTGGCCACCTCTATGATGGGTTGGCAGATGAGCAGGCCTATGGGCAGGCAGGTGAAGTCGTCGGTTATTGCCATATGATTCTCCTTTCAATGCTAGAGTGCGGAGCGCCGGTTGAGCTCGGTCTCGATGCGGGCAATGCCCTCGGTCGATTCACGCAGCCGGAAATGCAGCTCCATTTCGCCGCCGCCCACGGCCTCATTCTCCGGCAGCGGCAGCGTGACCTTTACATATTCCATGTTCATGACCCCGTGGCTCATCAGAGCGGCCAGGGGCGAGCGTATCAGCGTCTCGCCGTTGGGGGTGGGGTAGCTGATGGTTATCGTCCGCGGCACGTAGACCGTCTCACCATCACGCTCCTCGGCGTCAAAGCAACCGGCAAGGCAGCCGTCCAGGCTGCGGCGCTCGAGCAGCTCATAGGCCTCCTGCATGGCGCCGCCCACGGCGGAGATGAGTTCCTTTGTATCCATGCAGCCCCCTAACAGTCGAGCACGCAGAGCCGGTCGGCACTCAGGCGGTATTTCTCAAGCAGCG
>CAUAHS010000193.1 GCA_958428885.1 uncultured Eubacteriales bacterium | reverse complement strand
CTCGTGCCCGGCCATATCCCAGATGCCGCGTTGGAGAGCGTCTATGCCCGCGGTCAGGCTCTCGCCGAAGTCGGAGAGCGCCTTGCGGTCCACGAGGAAACCAGCGCGCTCCATCTCGGCCAGCACCTCGCAGAGCGGGAGCTCTATCTCGTCGTAGAGCCTCGCCGCGCCGTTTTCCTCAATTTTGGCTCGCATGGGGGCTATGAGCTCCAGCACCGCCTGTGCGGCCGGCAGCTCAGCTCCGAGGTGGCGCTGGGTGAGTTTTGCGAGGTCGTAGGAGCTCTCGGTCGGGTCCAGGACGTAGGCGGCGAGCTCCGTGTCGAACACGAAGCCTTCCGTGCCGAGCCCCTCGGCCAGCACGAGGCCCATGAGGTCCTTCACGCCGTGCGCGGACTTTTTGACCTCGCCCGAGAACAGCAGCCGGAGCAGGCGGTTATAGTCCTCGCCGAGTTCGGCCCAGTTTAGCGTGAAGATGCTCTCCCCATCGCAGACCATGATGCTGTCGAGGTTCCCCTCCGGGCAGAAGATGCCGACGGTCTCAGCGGCACGGATTCGGCGCTCGGCCTCATCGGCGCTGATGGGCGCGATCTCGGGCAGGGCGCGGCTGACGGCCTCGGCGGCAGCCTCCGGCGCGGGGGCGAGGCCCCACTTTTCGATGAACTTTCTGAAGCCGAGGCGATTCAGCACCTCATAGAGCTCCGGGCCGAAGTCCGCTTTCCACGCAGCGTCGGCTGGGTCGAGCTCCACAGGGGCATCGCGGCTGATGGTGGCTAGGGTGTAGGACATCTTTGCGCTATCCCGTCCCGCGTCGAGCTTCTTGCGGACGCTGTCCTTGATATCCAGCGTCTCGAGGTTCGCGTAGATGTTCTCCACGGTGCCGAAGCGGCGCACGAGGTCAAGGGCGGTCTTTTCGCCTATGCCGGGCACGCCGGGGATGTTGTCCGAGGCGTCGCCCATCAGGGCCTTGAGGTCCACCATGAGCGGCGGGGCGAAGCCGTATTCCTCGGCAAAGCGCGCCTTGTCGTAGAGTATCGTCTCCGTCTGGCCCATGCGGGTCTTGACGTGCAGCACGCTGGTCGTGTCGGTTATGAGCTGGAAGCTGTCCTTGTCGCCGGTGACTATCTCGCACGCCCAGCCGGACTTTTCGCACCTGGCCGCGACGGAGCCAAGCACGTCGTCCGCCTCCCAGCCTGCAGCCTCGAGCCGGCGGATGTGCATCGCGTCCAGCGTCTCCTTCAAAAGCGGCATCTGCACCGCGAGGTCGTCCGGCATCGGCTTGCGCTGGGCCTTGTAGCCCTCGAACATGTCGTGCCGGAAGGTCGGCGCGGGCAGGTCGAAGGCCACGCAGAGCGAGTCCGGCGCCTCGCCGTCCAGGAGCTTTTGCAGTATGGCAAGGAAGCCGTAGACCGCGTTGGTCGGCGTGCCGTCCGGTGCGTTGAGGGGACGGACGCCGTAAAAGGCGCGGTTCACTATGCTGTTGCCGTCGAGTATCATCAGCTTATTCATTGTCGGCCATCTCCAAAGTTCCAAAAATACGCTCGCAGTCCGCAAGCGCCTCGCCGAGCGCGGCATACAGCGTGGGCGTTATGAGCCCGCCGCGGTCGTCCCCGGACTCGTAGTCAGCCATGGCGGCACGGATATCCCAGAGCCTGCGGCCCCTGGTCACGCCGTAATCGGCCAGGTTCAGCATTATCATGGGTATGTATTCGCAGCCGCTTATCTCCGTCTCCCCCGTCTCGGGGTCCTTGGTGAGCTCCAGCTGCACCATGGCCGTGAGGTCGGTGTACGGCTTTGTCTGGGCTGAGAGCAGGTTGCCCAGGCAGTAGCAGACGAAGCCCGTGCGGGTGCTTCCGTCCGCGTTCGTTATCTCACGCAGCTCCATCGGCTCCGGGACGTGCGGGTGGCCGCCGATGACGAGGTCCGCCCCTTCGGCGAAGAAGTAGTCCGCCAGCTCCTGCTGCGGCTGCGTCGCCCCGGTGACGTACTCCCCGCCCCAGTGGACGCCGACGGCGATGACGTCGGTCCCGAGCGCCCGTGCAGCAGCCATATCGGCGTCGAGCATGTCGTAGTCGACCTTGGAGCAGTAGGTCATGTAGTCCGTCGTGTAGACGTTCAGGCCATACTCCACGCCGTCCACGGGTATGCCGTTGGTGCCGTAGGTGTAGTTGAGAAAGGCTATGCTTATGCCGTTTATCTCCTTGACGAGGATGCCGTTATCCTCGTCGCGCTCCGCCTGCGTGCGGTATGCGCCCACGTGCTCGAGCCCTGCGTCGTCCAGGACGTCCAGCGTGCGGACTATCCCCTCGTGCCAGGCGTCCATGGCGTGGTTGCTGGCCATGTTCACCTGGTCGAAGCCTATCTCCTTGAGAGAGTACGCAAGGCCGTCCGGGACGTGGAAGAGCGGATAGCCCGTCCACTTGCCGTCGCCGGTGAAGGCGCCCTCAAAGCAGCATAGGGCCCAGTCCGCGTCCGCGACGTAGTGCGCCACATCCTCGAAGATGGGCGCATAGTCGTATTCGCCCTCGGGCGTCAGCGCCTCGTCGTTGAGCGGGGTGTGCATGACGAGGTCGCCCGCGAGCGTGAGCGTCACGCTGCTGGGCGTCGGTTCCGGAGTGGGCTCCGGCGTCGGTTCGGGCGTGGTGACGGGCGCAGGTGTCGCGGCACTTACGGGCTCGGGCAGTTCGGCGGGGCTTGGAGCCTCGCCGCAGGCGGCCAGGGTCAGGAGCAATACGGCGCCAAGCAGCGCCGCAGCAGCGCGTTTCATTATTTTTCACCCCTCAGCTTGATGAGCTGGTCACGCAGCACGGCGGCGTACTCGAACTCGAGCATCTTTGCCGCCTCGCGCATCTTCTTCTCGAGCTTGGCTATCTCCTCCCGCCGCTCGGACTCGGTCATCTTCAGTCCGTCGCGGCGGCGGGCAGCCTTGTCGGTCTCGGGGGACATCTCTATTATGTCGTGCACGCTCTTGATTATCGTCTGCGGCACGATGCCGTGGGCCTTGTTGTACTCGTCCTGCTTCTTGCGGCGGCGCTCCGTCTCTGTTATGGCCGCCTTCATGGAGGGCGTCTCGGTGTCGGCGTACATTATGACCAGGCCCTCGGCGTTGCGCGCGGCACGGCCGATGGTCTGGATGAGGCTCGTCTCGCTGCGGAGGAAGCCCTCCTTGTCCGCGTCGAGGATGGCGACGAGGCTGACCTCCGGCAGGTCCAGGCCCTCGCGCAAGAGGTTTATGCCCACGAGCACGTCGAACTCGCCGAGGCGAAGGTCTCGGATTATCTCCATGCGCTCTATGGCGCCGATGTCGTGGTGCATGTAGCGGCACCTTATCCCCGCGCCGGTGAGGTAGGCGGAGAGGTCCTCGGCCATCTTCTTGGTGAGCGTCGTCACCAGCGTGCGCTGGTTTTTGGCGATGCGGGCCTTTATCTCGTCCATGAGGTCGTCTATCTGGCCCTCGACGGGGCGGACGGAGATCTCGGGGTCGAGCAGTCCCGTCGGGCGGATTATCTGCTCCGCTATCTGGCCGGAGCGCTCCCGCTCGTACTGGCCCGGCGTGGCGGAGACGTACACCGCCTGGCCGATGCGCTGCTGGAACTCCTCAAACTTGAGCGGCCTGTTGTCGAAGGCCGAGGGCAGGCGGAAGCCGTAGTTCACCAGGGCCTCCTTCCTAGCCCGGTCGCCGCGGTACATGGCCCGCACCTGCGGGAGCGTGACGTGGGACTCGTCCACGAAGAGGACAAAGTCCTTCGGGAAGTAGTCGAGCAGCGTCATCGGTGCACTTCCGGGGGCACGGCCTGAGATTATGCGGCTGTAATTCTCGATGCCGGAGCAGTAGCCGAGCTCCTGTATCATCTCGATGTCGAAGTTCGTGCGCTGCTCTATGCGCTGGGCCTCGAGGTACTTGTCCTGGCTCTTGAAAAACGCCACGCGCTCGTCGCACTCGCGGCGTATCTCCTTCACGGCCCGCTGCAGCTTCTCCTTGGGCGTGATATAGTGGCTGGCCGGGAAGATGGGGATGTTCGTCAGCCTTCTTATCACCTCGCCGGTGACGGTATTTATCTCGCTCACGCGGTCT
>CAUAHS010000192.1 GCA_958428885.1 uncultured Eubacteriales bacterium | reverse complement strand
CGCCGCATCAACACGGTGTTCCAGAAGTACGCGCTGTTCCCGCACCTGAACGTGTTTGAGAACGTCGCCTTCGGCCTGCGCATCGCCAAGGTGCCGCAGAAGGAGGTCGAGCAGCGCGTCACGGAGATGCTGGAGATAGTGTCGCTCAAGGGCTTTGAAAAGCGCAAGCCGGACCAGCTCTCCGGCGGCCAGCAGCAGCGAGTCGCCATCGCCCGCGCGCTTGTGAACCGGCCGGAAGTCCTGCTGCTCGACGAGCCGCTGGGCGCCCTCGACCTCCGCCTGCGCAAGGACATGCAAAACGAGCTCAAGCGCATCCAGCAGCAGCTCGGCATCACTTTTATATATGTAACGCACGACCAGGAGGAGGCCCTCGCCATGAGCGACACCGTAGTCGTCATGGACAAGGGCCGCATCCAGCAGATAGGCACGCCCGAGGGCATCTACAACGAGCCGAAGAACGCCTTCGTCGCGGACTTCATTGGCGAGAGCAACATCCTCGACGGCATCATGCGTGCCGACTACGTGGTCGAGTTCTTCGGCCGCAAGTTCCGCTGCCTCGACAAGGGCTTTGCCAAGGACGAGCCGGTGGACGTCGTCATCCGGCCGGAGGACGTGGACATCGTCCCGCCCGACAGCGGCCACCTCTGCGGCACGGTCACCAGCGTCACCTTCAAGGGCGTGCACTACGACACGATAGTCGACTTCAAGGGCTTCAAGTGGCTCATCCAGACCACCGACCTGCACCGCCCCGGCGAGTATATAGGCATAAGGCTCACCCCCGACGACATACATGTCATGAAGAAGAGCGAGTACTCGGGCATGTTCGGAGACTACAGCTCCTACTCCGCCGAGTACGACGAGATAAACGACCCCGACGCGGTCATCGGAGGGGAGGACGTGCCTCCCGAGGAGGCGCTCCATGAGAACTAAGGCTCTTGCGGCGCCGTACATCGTGTGGATGGTCATCTTCACCGTCGTCCCGCTGGCGATGGTGGCCTACTTCGCCTTCACCACAAACTCCGGCGAATTCACGTTCTCGAACCTCACCCGCGCGGCGGAGTACATGCCCGTGCTGCTGCGCTCGGTCTGGTACGCGCTCGCAGCCTGCGCCATCTGCCTCGTCATCGGCTACCCCGTGGCCTATGTCATAGCCCAGACCACAGCCCGGACACAGAGGGTGCTCTACCTGCTCGTGACTCTGCCGATGTGCATGAGCTTTCTGCTGCGCACGCTCGCCTGGGTCGCCCTTCTGCGCGACACCGGCATAATCAATACCTTCCTCGGCATCTTCGGCATAGGTCCGCTGCCGCTCATACGCAACGCCGGCAGCGTCATCCTGGGCATGGTGTACAACTATCTGCCCTACATGATAATGCCGCTCTACACCGTCATCGTGAAGCTCGATCCCCGGCTCATCGAGGCGGCG
Source organism: uncultured Eubacteriales bacterium (assembly GCA_958428885.1). GTDB lineage: Bacteria > Bacillota > Clostridia > Oscillospirales > Oscillospiraceae > Scatomorpha. The sequence goes on along the minus strand of CAUAHS010000192.1, from coordinate 2,649 downwards.
CAGGACCTCGGCTGCGACAGTTTCCAGGTCTTCCGCCGCGTCATACTGCCGCTCTCCGTGCCCGGCATCGTCTCCGGCATCACGATGGTGTTCGTCCCCGCCGTCTCCACGTTCTACATCTCCCAGAAGCTCGGCGGCACCAACAACACCATGATAGGCGACGTCATCGAGCTCCAGTTCAAGGGCTCGCTCAACCGCAACTTCGGCGCGGCGATGAGCCTGGTGCTCATGCTGCTCGTCTTTGTCAGCATCTGGCTCATGAACCGCTTCACGGACGACGAAGAGGGGGTGGCCACGATATGAAGCGCCTCGGCAATGTCTGGACCGCGCTCGTGTACATCTTCCTCTACCTGCCGATGATAGTCCTCTTCATAGGCTCGTTCAACGACGGCAAGGATTTGAGCGAGTTTGAGGGCTTCACCTTCAGCAACTACGTCGACCTCTTCCGCAATTCCCACCTCGTGGGGCTTCTGGGCAACAGCGTCATCCTGGCGCTCTGCGCCGCAGTCATCGCCACGGTGCTCGGCACGCTGGCGGCGATGGGCATACAGGCCATGCGAGGGCGGATACGCCGTCTGGTCATGTCGCTCACCAACATCCCGCTGGTGAACCCGGAGATAGTCTCCGGCATCAGCCTCGCGCTGCTCTTCGTGTTCATCGGGCGGGTCATGCTCAGCACGGAGAACGTTTTCGGCTTCACGACGCTGCTCATTGCGCACGTGACCTTCTGCCTGCCCTACGTTATCCTCTCCGTGATGCCGAAGCTGCACCAGCTAGACCCCTCGCTCATGGATGCGGCTCAGGACCTCGGCTGCACGCCCGCTCAGGGCTTTTTCAAGGTCGTGCTCCCGGAGCTGCTGCCCGGCATCATCTCCGGCGCCATCATGGCCTTCACCATGAGCCTGGACGACTTCGTCATCTCCTATTTCGTCTACGGGCCCAAGTTCGCCACACTGCCCGTGGAGATATACACCTACACGCGAAAGCAGGTCCCGCCCTCGCTTTACGCGATGTTCACTCTCATGTTCTTCCTTATTCTCATCGTCATGGTCGCGATGAACATCATCCAGGCCCGCGACGAGAGGAAGCAGAAAAAACGCATAAAGAACGCATAACTGAAAGGGGACAAAAAACGATGAAAAAGAAGGTAATTTCCATTGCGCTTGTGCTGGCCCTTGCGCTCTCTCTTGCCGCGCTGAGCGGCTGCGGGAGCAGCAAGGTCACACTGAACGTCTACAACTGGGGCATGAACATTGCCGAGGGCGAGGACGGCTATATCGACGTCATCGCGCGCTTCCAGGAGAAGTATCCCGACATCACGGTCAACTACACCACCTACGAGTCCAACGAGGCGCTCTACACCCGCCTGAAGAACGGCGGCGCGAGCTACGACGTCATCATCCCCTCCGACTACATGATAGCCCGCATGATAGCCGAGGATATGCTCCTCCCGCTCGACTTCGAGAACATCCCGAACTACGACCTCGTCGACGAGCAGTTCAAGAACCAGGCCTACGACCCGAACAACGAGTATTCCGTCCCCTATACCTGGGGCACCGTGGGCATCATCTACAACACGAAGTACGTCGACGAGGCCGACGTCGGCGGCTGGGACCTCCTGTGGAACGAGAAGTACGCCGGCCGCATCCTGATGGTGGGCAACGAGCGTGACGCCTTCGCCATCGCCGAGGCGCGTCTGGGCTACAGCCTGAACACCGAGGACCCGGACGAGCTGCAGGCTGCGGCGGACCTGCTCATGGAGCAGAAGCCGCTGGTGCAGCAGTACACCATGGACAACATCTACGACTCGATGGACAACGAGGAGGCCTGGATAGGCGTTTACTACGCGGGCGACTGCATGCTGATGATGAAGGAGAACCCGGACCTCGCCTTCTATCTGCCCGAGGACGAGACCTTCAACGTGTTCATCGACGCGATGTGCATCCCGGCGAGCGCCGAGCACAAGTATGAGGCCGAGCTCTTCATCAACTTCCTGTGCGAGCCCGAGATCAGCGGCGGCAACATGGACTACCTCGGCTACGGCACCCCGGTGAGCGCCGCCAAGGAGTACATGGACCCCGAGATGGCCTCCAGCCCCGTGGCCTACCCCGATGCGGAGACCCTCTCCCGCGGCGAAGCCTTCGGCGCCCTGAGCACCGAGGCCCAGCAGCTCATGAGCAGCCTCTGGACCGACATCTACTCCGAAGCCAGCGTCGGCTGAGTATAAAGCGAAAAAGTGGGAACCCCGGTTCGGGGTTCCCACTTTTGTTTTTGCGCGAAACGCGTTTGAAAGTTTCGCCCGCCTTTTCAAAGGCGGCAGGGTCCAGGGGCGGCGCCCCTGGACGCGCTCCGCAGAGCGCGGAACTCCCTTTATGCTCTCATGAGATCAGGAAGGGGGTTCAAGGGGGAAACCCTATCAAGGGGTTTCCCCCTTTTATTTTTCGCTCTGTGCGTGTGTGCTGTTACCTTGGGTTGTATTCGCTACCCCCTGCTGCGATTTGACCCCGTTTCTTTGCGCAAGAGCAAAGAAATGGGGTGGAACGGGCAGTAAGGAGCGGCGGCTTCTGACCAATAAAACGGCGCACACGCACAATGCGAAGAAAAATTCAGGGGGAACCCCCGGCGAGGGTTCCCCCTTAGACCCCCTCC
>CAUAHS010000191.1 GCA_958428885.1 uncultured Eubacteriales bacterium | reverse complement strand
GGCCCCGTGGACCCAGTCCGGAGCCCGGGCAATGTCCGCGCGGTGGTTGAAGGGCAGCTTGAAGTATTCGGAGCGGTCGTCCACCAGTTTGTCCGTGAACACTCCGCCGTAGTAATAGCAGCGCTCGGCTCCGTCGAAGAGCTCGAAGTGGTAGAAGATGCGGTGGTAGGGGCTCTCGAGCGTGAGCTCCCAGTAGTCGTGGTACTCGTCGGAGAGCACGCGCTCCATCGGCTCGGGGAACCAGTCTATGGGCGTCCGGCGGCAGGCGGTGTCGCCGTACCAGAGCGTGACGCGCTCGAGGTCGCCGCGGGCAGAGCGCAGGCGGATGACTATGCGTTTTTCGTCCAGCCCGTGGGCGTATTCGGACATGGGTATGTGCAAAATGGCGTCTTTTTTCATACTTATCCTTTCACGCCTCCCGCGGTCAGGCCGGAGGTCATGTGCTTCTGGGAGAGGAAGAAGATGATGAGCACCGGCAGCGACACGATTATGGACGCCGCCGCGAAAACGGGCCAGGAGCCGCTCGTCTCCGTGGCTTGCAGCGCGTAGAGGCCCGCTGCCAGGGTGTAATTGGCCTCGCCGGTCATGAAGGTCGTGGCGTAGATGTACTCGTTCCAGACGTAGATGAGCACCATGAGCGCCGTGACGATGACGCTGGGCTTCGCGAGCGGCAGCACGATGCGGGTCACGACCTGCAGATCAGACGCCCCGTCCATGCGCGCTGCCTCCTCTATCTCGACGGGCACGGTGTCGAAGTAGCCCTTCATGTTCCAGAGGCTGAAGACTGCCATGGTGCCGGTGTAGACGATGATGAGGCCGAGGCGGTGGTTGACGAGGCCCAGGGGCCGCAGCAGGCGGTAGACCGCGAACATGCTCAATATGGCCGGGAAAGAATTGAGCAGCACCAGCCAGCGCAGCACCAGCCGCCGCCCCGGAAAGCTCCGGCGCGAGAAGCAGTAGGCCGCCGGCACCGCCGCCGCAAGCGAGATGGCCACCGTCGCCGCGGCGAGGATGACGCTGTTGCCGAACCAGGTCATGATGTCCTCGCCCGTGAACACCCGCAGATAGTTGTCCAGCGTGAAGTCCTTCGGGATGAAGGAAAAGTCGGAGCTCAAGAGCGCGTTCTGCCCGTTGAACGAGACGCTCAGCGCGTAGAGGATGGGTATGAGCGTCACGAAGCAGAGCGCGATGAAAAAGATATTCAGCACCGTGAGCCCCAGGCCCTCGCGCAGTTTTTTGCCTCTCATCTCTCCCCCTCCCCTCCGAGCTGATAGCGCGCCGAGAAGGCGAGCAGCAGCAGGAATATGATTATGGATATCGCTGAGCTGTAGCCGTAGTTGTTCGTGATAAAGGCGTTCTCATAGGCGTAGGTCAATATCGTGTGCAGCCCGGAGCCGGTCTTGGCGCCCATCTGCTGGGTGAGCAGATAGATGACGTCGAACTGCTTGAAGGTGGTGAACACGGTGATTATGACCGCGGGCGCTATGATGGGCCTGATTGCCGGGAGCGTGATGCTCACGGAGCGCTGCAGCCAGTTGGCCCCGTCGAGCAGGGCGCTCTCGTAATAGCTGCGGTCGATGCTCTGCATCGCGCCGTCCATTATCATCAGCATGAAGGGCAGCGCCAGCCAGAGGTTCACCACCGTGCAGCAGATGAAGGCCGAGACGTCGCTCGCGAGCCAGCGCTGCGCCTCCAGCCCCAGCTTCTCCATCCACTGGTTCAAGAGGCCGAACTCGGTGTTGAACATGCCCGTCTTCCAGAGCAGGATGGAGACGTAGCCCGGCATGGCCCAGGGGAACATGAGCAGCGTCTTGTAGAGCTTGCGGGCCCGGAGCTTTTGTATGTTCAGCAGACTCGCCAGCACAAAGGCGAGCACGAGCTGTATCGCCATGTTCACGATGGTCCACAGCACCGTGTTTATGAGCGCCGAGAGAAAGCCCGAGTCGAACACGAAGAGCGCCTTCACATAGTTGTCGAGCCCGATTATCGTGAAGTCGAACCAGTGGTAGACGTTCATGTTCGTCAGCGAGATGAAAAACGTATATAGTATCGGGAAAACGACGATGAGCGCGATAAGCGCCAGCGAGGGGGCCGACCAGAGGTAGCTCTTGAGCCAGCCCCGGCGCTGTTTTTTCAGCCTCTCGTCCATCACTGCATGTTGGCGATGAGGCTCTCAGCCTCGGAGAGCGCCTCGTCAAAGGCGGAGTCCACGTCCTCGCCGGAGAGGTTCACGTCGGTGAGGAGGTTGCTCACGACCGTCCACATGACGTCCATCTCGGGGATGTTCGGCATGGGGATGGCGATCTCCGCCGTGCTGCGCATGGCCTGCACCAGCTCGTCGTTCGCGACGGCAGGCTCGTCGTAGCAGTCCGCGTTTGCGGGGGCGCAGCCGCTCGCAAGGGCGAGGTCGATGCCGATCTCGGCGCCGCAGAGGGCCTCGAGCACGGTCTTGACCGCCTCGGTCTTGTTCTCGGCGGCGTATTTGAGCACCTGCACGCCCTGCACGCCCGAGTATGGCGCCAGAGCCTTACCCGTCTCGTCCACCGTGGGCATGGGCGCTATGCCGAGGTCGATGCCCGCCTCACGTGCGCTGGGCACCATCCAGGGTCCGCCGATGGTCGAGTCCGCCTTGCCCTCCAGGAACAGGGTGTTCACCGTCGAATACTCCGTCTCGCCCGGCATGAGCGCCACGAACTTGAGGTGATAGCGCAGCGCTGCCTTTACCGCCTCGGGGTCCGGGAAGGGCGTGCCGTCCTCCGAGATGATGGAGCCGCCGAAACCGTGTATCCAGGCCGCCGAGTAATAGGCCGTCGAGTGCTGCTCCACAAAGCCGTAGCGTCCGCGTCCGGTGTTGGCCTCCATGTAGGCGTAGAGCTCCTCCGTCGTCGCCGGGACCTGGTCGTCCTGCATGTAGCGGCGGTTGTACATGAAGAGCAGCGTCTCAAAATAGAGCGGCAGCTGATAGAGCGTGCCCTTGTACGTCGCCGCCTCTATCGTCATGGGCAGCCAGTCGTCGAGAGCGCCCTCAGGGAGCAGGGTGTTCACGTCCGCAAGTATGCCCATCTCGGCAAAGACGCCTATTTTGTCGTGAGCAAAGATGAACATGTCCGGCGCAGAGGCCGGGTCGTTGCCCACGAGCTTGAGCGAGTCCGTGAGGCTGGTCTTTTTCTCGAACACGACCTCCACGTCCGGCGCCGCCTCGGCCAGATAGGCCGAGAGCGCCTCGATGACCGCGTCCTCCTTGTCGTGCCAGATGACGAGTTTGTTCGTGTCCACGCTCCCGCCGCCGCAGGCGGCAAGCGGTACGAGCAGAGCGGCGATGAGCAGTATCGAAACTATCCTTTTCATTGCATACCTCCAAAAACCCGGATGGGCGGGCGCAGCTCACCGCGCCCGCCCGCTTTGCGGAGCCGCTTTAGTTCTTCTTTTTCTTCTTGGATACTACCACAGCCACGACCACGACCGCAACAACTACCACTGCGACGACTATCCATATCGTCGCGCTGCTGCCGCTGCCGGTCTCGGCCGGCGCCTCGGTCGCCTCCGGGCTCGCCTCGGGTGCGGGGCTCTCTGCCTCCGCCGCATCGCCCGAGGGCTGCTCATAGCTGACGGCGGCGTTCTCGGCGTCTGTGACGACGACCCAGACGTCCTTGCCGGTCTCGACTGAGAGGTCGGTGGTCTGGACGCTGCCCTCGTTGGCATTGATGATGACGGAGTTTATCCAGCCCGGTGCCTCGAGGGCGTACCAGCCGTCGGACTCGGTCATGGCCTCACCTGGCCAGTTGGCAAAGGCGTTGGTGCCGTCGGGAGCGCTCCAGGCCCAGAGGCAGGGGCCCTCCCAGTCGGCGGGCACCTGGGCGTAGACGGTTATGTTCTCGACCCCGGCGGTCTCCGGGTCCTCGTAGGCGAGCTCGTAGCTCAGGTCGTCATAGACGGTTATCCAGAGCTCCTTGGGCTCGATGGTGACGTCCTCGGTCTGCACCGCGCCCTCGTTGCCGCTGACGATGATGCTGTTGACCCAGTTGGGCACGCGGGCGGTGAACCAGCCGTTCTCGTTCTCGGTCATGGCCTTGCCGGGCCAGGCGTCAAAGGCGTTGGTGCCG
>CAUAHS010000190.1 GCA_958428885.1 uncultured Eubacteriales bacterium | reverse complement strand
ACCCTGCCGCCTTTGAAAAGGCGGGCGAAACTTTCAAACGCGCTTTGCGCGCAACATTTCTCTCGCACTGGCGTCTCAAGTGTGATATAATGCCTTGAAATACCTTTTCGCGGAGGAATACGTGATGGATGAGATAATTGCCAAGCTTGATGAATACATTCGCGAGCGCTGCGAGGTGGACGACGACCCCGAGTACGGCCTCGACGTCAACCTCTTCGACACCGGTTTCCTGGATTCCATGGGCGCCGTCGACGTCATCATGTTCGCCGAGGAGGCCTTCGGCGTTGAGATAAGCCAGCGCGATGTCACGCTCTACCCCATGAACACCGTCAACGAGATCGCCGAGGTCGTCGGCATGAAAAAGGGGCTTTGCTGACTTATGTGGTTCCTTGAGGCGGATATCGCCCTCCGGCTGCTCGGCGGCTGCGTCCTATGGGCCGCCGCCAGCGTGCTGGCCCGAAAATACTGGTCGCAGCCCAGGCTCGAGAGCTTCCTGCCCATCCTCGACCTCGTCCTCATCGCTTACGTCTCCGAGTGGCTCGCCGTCTTCTACGCGGTCTACACCGCCGTCACCTTCGGCATAGCCCACCTCGCGGGAAAAGGCAAGGGCGCCTGGAGGCAGGTCGTCTTTGTGCTCTGCTGCCTTTTGTGCGCCGTGCCCTTTTTCTACATCCGCTTCCGGGAGCTCTTCCCGGAGCTGCCGCTGCTCTTCGCCCTCACCGGCATCGCATACAACATGCTCAAGGCCGTCGACGCCGTCTACTACGTCTACTACTCGGGCGAAAAGCTCAACTTCCTGCACTACGCAAACTATATGCTCTTTTTCCCCGTCATCACCGCCGGGCCCATACTGCGCTACCGCGACTTCTCCCACAGCCTCGCAAGGCCGCAGCCCGTAAACGGCGAGAGCCTGACGCGGGATTTCAAGCGCCTCATCCGCGGCTACTTCAAAAAGGTCGTCGTCATGGCGCTGGTGAACGTCGTCCTCGCCCGCCTCGCTGCGCTCTCGCCGAGGCCCTGGTGGTCGATCGCCGCCTGCCTCGTGAGCTATCTGCTGCTCTGGCTGGACATGTCCGGCTATGCCGACATCGCCATCGCCATGGGTGGCTTCCTCGGCCTCAAGGTGCCCGAGAACTTCAAAAAGCCCCTCAAGGCCGTCTCCTTCACCCAGTTCTGGCGCAACTGGCACGTCTCGCTCACCGACTGGATACGCGAGCACATCTTCGTCGTCTTGAACGGCAAAAAGCTCAACAAATACCAGGGCGCGCTGATAGGCTTCGGCACCATGATGGTCATGGGCCTCTGGCACGGCTTCTCGCTCACCTTCGTCCTCGACGGACTCATGAACGGCAGCCTGCTCGCCTTCGAGAACCTCTGCGGCATCACCACCGTCAAGCGCGGTGCGAACAGGTACTACGTTCTCTTCCGCCGCTGCGTCGTGGCCCTCGTGTTCTCGTTCACCACTATATTCTACACTCTCGATTCCACGCAGCTGGCGAACGTCCTGCGCGGTTTCGTGAGCCTGTGAGGGGGTGCGCGGTATGAAATTTGCGCGTTTCCTCAAGAGGGGCGGCTTTATCGCCGCGGTCCTCATCATAGTCATCCTCGCCGACATAGCGCTCTCGGCCTCGGGCTTTATCCAGAAGAGCGGCTTCTTCTGGCTCAACGACTTCGAGATAACCCGCCGCGACCACCCGGAGAAGGTCTGGGACCGCGTCATCTTCGGCTCCTCGGAGCTCGTCTCCGCCTACCGCGAGGACCTCACTACGGCGGATTATGTCAACCTAGGTATGGACTACGGCACGGTGCGCGACCTTGTGGAGATGCTCGAGGGCGGGCACATCACGGTCGGCAGCGACCTGGTGCTGGCGCTGGGCTGGGGCGCCATGTACGACGACATGGACACGAATCCGACCTACGAGTGGCACCGGAAGTGGTACGAGCCCTATTTCTACTTCCAGCGTGACCGGCTCAGCGAGTTCGTGACCGACAACCTCAAGGCCCTGCTCGGCGAGGGCGACTTCCGCCGCCGGACCTACACCCAGCAGCAGAAGGCCTTCTACTACGGCAACATGACGCAATCCGAGCTCGACGAGCGTCGGGAGAAGCTCCACGGCCTCTACTTCGAGGGCGGGACGGAGCTCTATGCGGACAACCTCGCCGCGCTGGACGAGGTCTTTGCCTTCTGCGAGGCGGAGGGCATCCGCGTGCGCGTGCTCTGGCTGCCGGAGAACCCGCTGGTGGAGCCGGAGCCGCTCGACCTCGAGCTGCGGGAGCTCTGCCGCGAAAAGAGCGAGGCCGCGGGCGTGGAATTCTACGACATGACCGACGCCCTGGACGCCGGGTGCTTCTACGACACGGGGCACCTGGACTATGACTACGGCGCGGTCGTCTTTACGGAGGTGCTTGACGAATGGCTGCTTTCACAAAATGGCTGAAAAAGCAAAAGGAGAGGCCGTACTGGGAGTATCTCAGCGTCCTCGGCTACGCCGCCATGCTCCTCGCCGTCCTGGCTTTCTTTTCCGGGCACGGGGCCTTCATCTACGAGGGCTTTTGAGCCATGGACAGTGCGAGGGACAAAGGCTCCGAGGCAACGAAGTACCGCCTCGCCAAGGCCATGGAGGAGTGCATGAGGACCCAGAGCGTGGAGGCCGTCACGGTGACGAACATCGCGGAAAAGTGCGGCGTCACCCGCCAGACCTTCTACCGCAACTTCCTCGACAAATACGACCTCATCAACTGGTATTTCGGCAAGCTGCTCGAGCGCTCCTTCGAGCACATGGGCAGCGGCCGGACCATCGCCGAGGGGCTTGAGCGCAAGTTCGAGTACATCCGCCAGGAGCGCGTGTTCTTCACCGCCGCCTTCCGGGCCGACGGCACGAACAGCCTCAAGGAGCACGACTTTGAGGCCATCATGGCCTTCTACCTCGACGTCATACAAAAGAAAACCGGCGCCGCACCGGCGGAGGACGAGCGTTTCGCGCTCGAGCTCTACTGCCGGGGCTCCGTCGCCATGACCGTGAAGTGGGTGCTCGGCGGCATGAGGGAAGCCCCGCGCGAGATGTCGCGCCGTCTCGTCGCCGCCCTGCCCGAACAATTGTCCAAGCTTTTCGCCCGTCTGTCTTTCCTGTGAGACAGACGGGTTACATTTTTGCCCTTTTGTCACTTTACTCGGCGGGGAGGAGGGATTAAAATGCACTCAGATAGTTAATAATTTAACACGCAGCCGAACATCTGAAAGGAGTAATAAACATGGCAAACCGCATCATGCTCAACGAGACCTCCTACCACGGCGCGGGCGCCGTCTCCGCCATCCCCGGCGAGCTCAAGGCTCGCGGGCTGAAGAAGCCGCTGGTCTGCTGCGGCCCCTCCATCCTCAAGCACGGCGTGGTCGCCAAGGTGACCGACCAGCTCGACGCCGAGGGCATCGCGTATGAGATCTTCTCCGACATCAAGGCCAACCCGACCATAGAGAACGTCCAGGCGGGCGTGGCGGCGTACAAAGCCGCGGGCGCCGACTGCATCGTCGCCATCGGCGGCGGCAGCCCGATGGACACCTCCAAGGCCATCGGCATCATCATCAACAACCCCGAGTTCGCCGACGTGCGCAGCCTCGAGGGCGTGGCGGACACCAAGAAGCCCTGCGTGCCCATCATCGCCGTGCCGACCACCGCGGGCACCGCTGCCGAGGTCACGATAAACTACGTCATCACGGACGTGGAGCGCCGCCGCAAGTTCGTCTGCGTTGACCCGCACGACATGCCCATCGTCGCCGTCGTCGACCCCGAGATGATGGACTCCATGCCGAAGGGCCTCACCGCCTCCACCGGCATGGACGCCCTGACCCACGCCATCGAGGGCTACACCACCAAGGCCGCCTGGGAGATGACGGACATGTTCCACCTCAAGGCCATCGAGCTCATCTCCAAGAACCTCCGCGGTGCCGTGGCCGGCACGAAGGAAGGCCGTGAGGGCATGGCTCTCGGCCAGTATATCGCGGGCATGGGCTTCTCCAACGTCGGACTGGGCATCGCCCACAGCATGGCCCACACGCTGGGCGCAGTGTATGATACGCCGCACGGCGTTGCCTGCGCGATGATGCTGCCCATCGTCATGGAGTAT
>CAUAHS010000189.1 GCA_958428885.1 uncultured Eubacteriales bacterium | reverse complement strand
GACTCCACCGCCTTTGAAAAGGCGGGCGAAACTTTCAGACGCGCGATGCGCGCGGATTATTCGTGGTGGTGGCCGCACTCGCCGGCGTGCTCATGATTATGGCACACAGCGCCGGTGGTTTTGAGCTTGCCCTTGAGATACGCCTCGACAGCCGCGCGGGCGTCGCCCGCGGCGCCGACTATGACCTCGACATTGCGCTCGTTGAAGATATCCACGGCGCCGCCGCCCATGCCGCCGGCGATTATCACCTGGACGCCGCGGTCGGCCAGGAAGTTCGGCAGGAAGCCCGGACGGTGGCCCGGATTCGCCACGACCTCCTCGGCGGTTATCTTGCCGTCCTCGGCGTCGTAGATGTTGAAGTTCTCGCAGTGGCCGAAGTGGCCGGACACCGTATTGCCCATGGCTGCAACTGCAATTTTCATAACTTTTTCGTCTCCTTATCAGTCATTTTGATATCTAAAAGCTCCATTGCTTTTATGAACACATCGTACAGTGCCGCACGTGCCGGGCAGTCAATGTCCGCCACGCTGCGGCCTTCGTTTATCGCCCGCTGAGCGCTCCTGTCAAAGGGCACACGTCCCAAAAACGGCACACCCTGCTCCGAGCACCAGCGCTCGATATCAGTGCTCAGCTCCGGGCTCACGTCCGCCCGGTTCACGCACACCGCCGTGCGCACCCGCGCCATCGACGCCGTCCGCACCAGCCGCTGCATGTCGCCGAAGCCGGACACCGAGGGCTCCGTCACGATGAGCGCCAGGCTCACGCCGTTCATCGAGGCCATCACCGGGCAGCCCACGCCGGGAGAGCCGTCTATTATCGCGAGCTCCGCCTCCCCGGCGGCGTCGTACAGCGCGCGCTTGACCTCCGTCACCAGCTTGCCCGAGTTGCCGCGGCCCATGCGCAGTTCCGCATCCGCGAACACCCCGTCCCCGCTCCGCAGCCGGAGCGAGCCCGCGATGTCCTTGTCTAGCCTCGCCGCGCCGACAGGACAGACCTCCGTGCACAGCCCGCAGCCCTCGCAGCGGAGCTCGTCCACCGCGTATTTGCCGTCGCCGGCGGGGCTTATGGCCCCGAAACGGCACATTTCGGCACATTTTCCGCAGCCTATGCAGAGATTTTCGTCGATTTTCGCCTTGTCCGAGCCCTTGAAGTCCGTCTCGCGAGTCTCGGGATATTTGCCGGACACCAGTGCCAGGTTCGGAGCGTCCACGTCGCAGTCGGCGACTGCCCGCGCCCCGGCAAAGCGGATGAAGGCTGCGGCGGTCGTGGTCTTGCCCGTGCCGCCCTTGCCGCTGAGGATGAGCAGCTTCTTCATGTGCGCGCCTCCTTCCGTATCCGGGAGAGCAGCGCGTCGAAGATAGAGCGCGCCTCCCCGTCCTCGCGGTAAGCGAGAGCGCCCCGCGCGCCCGCCGCCGCCAGCTTTTCGCTGTACGGTATCCGCGCGAGCACGGGCAGGCCCTCGGCCTCGAGATATCGCTCCAGCTCCGGGTACTCTGCCCCGGCCTTGTTTATTACCACGCCGCAGGGCTTTTTCAGCACGCGCATCAGCTCCACCACGAGCCGCAGGTCGTGCAGCCCGAAGGCCGTCGGCTCCGTGACCAGCACGCAGTAGTCCGCCTCCCGGGCGCTCTCCATGACGGGGCAGGCGCTGCCCGGCGGGCAGTCGATGACGGTCAGCCCGTCCTCCGGCCCGGCCTCCGCAAGCGCGGCGGCGATCACCGGCACGCCCGTGGCCTCCCCGAGCTTGAGCTCGCCTGTGGCAACCTTTATCTCCCCGCTCATGCCCGTCTCGACGGCGCCGACCTCGCGCTCCGCCTCGCTCACCGCGCCTTCGGGGCAGACGTAAGCGCAGACGCCGCAGGAGTGGCAGACCTCGTCGAACAGCATCGGCGCACCCTTGACCAGCACCAGCGCATTGAAGCGGCAGTGCTCCACGCATTTGCGGCATCCGCTGCACTTTTCGCGGTCAAAAGCCGGCATTTTCTTTGTAACAGGGCGGGACGCGGTATTATTTGGTTTGAGAAAGAGCCGGCCGTTCGGCTCCTCCACGTCGCAGTCGATATAGACCGCCTGCCCTGCTGCACAGGCCAGTCCGACGGCAACGAGGGTCTTGCCTGCGCCGCCCTTGCCGCTCAGTACCGCTACCTTCATTGGATGCCCTGAAAGCCCGCGTGGAAGTGGGTCAGCTCCTCGAGCTCGCCCGCCTCGAGCGCTGCGGCGTTGGCAAGTGCCGTCCCGGCCTTGGACTTGTAGATCTTGATGTCCGCAGCCTTGAGCACCTGGGCGGCGTTCTCACCGCAGCGGACGGTGATGAGCGCCTCAGCCCCGCTGTCGGCCACGGTCTGGGCCGCCTTGAGACCAGCTCCGCCCTCTGCCTCTGCGCCGGGGTTGGGCAGGAACTCGGCCTTGCCTCCCTCGCAGAGCATGAAATACGGCGCACGTCCGAAAGATACACAGACGCCGCTCTCAACGCTGGCCTCGTCGACCGGGATGATGATCTTCATTGTTCGTTCTCCTTCCTCGCGCAGTGGCGACGCCGGCAGGGGCGGCCGCAGTGCTCTCCCCCGCCCTCGCAAAGCCGGTAGGACCCGCCCTCTATCCTCAGCGGGCGGCCCTCCACCAGCGCGGCGGCGAGCTTGGCCCTTGCGCTGTTGTATATCTGCTGCGCCGTGGTCCTTGCGACGCACATGTATTCGCTGCACTCGGCTTGGGTGCAGCCCTGATAATCTATGAGCCTGATGGCCTCGTATTCCTCGACCGTCATGAGCACGGGCTGGACCTCCCCGCCGCAGCCGGCGGGTCCGAACTCATTGCAGCCCGGCAGGCCGCAGACCCTTCTGCACTTTTTTGGACGCGGCATTTCTTGACCTCATTTCTGGCATATGCCGGATTCGAGTTTGAGTGTAGCACCATTTTCGGCATATGTCAATAACCTGCGTCCAAACCGCAAAAAATATACGTCGGGGGCGAAAACTGCGCAGAGCATGCTTGACAAACGTGTTCTGTGATGGTAAGATAACTAAGCTTGCGGGTGCGTCCGGGCGTGAACTCCGGGTGCGGGAGCCAGTTGCCTGCGAAATAAGCGCCAGTAGCTCAGCAGGATAGAGCAACTGCCTTCTAAGCAGTAGGCCGGGGGTTCGAGTCCCTCCTGGCGTGCCAAGGCAAGGCTCCAAATGGTGGGTGTAGCTCAGTTGGTATGAGCACCGGATTGTGGTTCCGGGTGTCGTGGGTTCGAGCCCCATCTCCCACCCCAGAAGATGCGGGAGGCCGGCAATGCCGGCCTCCCTGCCTAAGTCGATGGTGGGATGTAGTGTAACGGTAACACACCAGACTTTGACTCTGATATTGTAGGTTCGAGTCCTGCCATCCCAGCCACGTCGCTCCGCCTCTGCCGGTTCCGGCTTCGCCCTGCGTGAGAGGGCAAAGCCTCCACCTCTGAGGCTCGCTCCTTTTCACGCAAAACTACAGGTTTTGAACGAGATACGAGGGGAACAAGGTACATTGATTTTAATATGACCCAGTAGCTCAGCAGGCAGAGCACCTGCCTTTTAAGCAGGGTGTCCGGGGTTCGAATCCCCGCTGGGTCACCATAAAAGCAAAACAGTATAGATGCCGTAGGCCAGAAGCCTACGGCATCAACTGTTTCCGGGCTTTTTCAGCTCGAAAATTCGATGATGATTCCATAGATGCCAACCACTGTTTCCCCCTAACTGGTGGGATTCGAACCCCCTCTTCTCAGTGGTTGGCAAACCCGAAACCATGTGGCGCCCTTTTTGAAACAGCAACTTTCAAAAAGGGCGCTATTTTTCTACCAATAGAATACACAAAGTTTGGGGCGTCGATTTGTTGGTCGTGATGGGCCAATGGGTTGGCGCCCTTTTTCGTTTTCAGATAATTTCAAAAAGGGCACTAAATGTCAGGAGGTAGTAAATGAATCGAGAACAGTTTTTTCAAGAACTTCGTACCGCTCTTCACCGTGAGGGTTTTGTCCCGCAGCCGGAACAGGACGAATTGCTTCCTGTGGAGTGGGATGGTCTCCCTCTCTGCCGAATCACAGCGGACGGAAGCGTTCGCTACTGGCAGGAGGATGTAGCGACACCGGAACGGGAACGGGCCTGTGAGCGAGCCACCGATCTGGCCTGCACCGTGCGGGAGTACATG
>CAUAHS010000188.1 GCA_958428885.1 uncultured Eubacteriales bacterium | reverse complement strand
ATAGAGCTGCGGTGCGCCGTCCTTGATGGCCTCAATGCCGCTGGTGACGGCGGGCAGGACCTCATACTCGACCTCGATGAGCTCGATGGCCTCGTCGGCTATCTCGCGGGTCTCCGCCGCGACGAGGGCGACGGGGTCGCCTACGTAGAGCACGGTCTCGCCCAGGATGGGCTTCATCGGGGGCCAGCCCATGAGCCAGCTCTGGTCGATGTCCTTGTAGGTCAGCACAGCGGCTACGCCGTTGAGCTTTTTGGCCTTCTCGACGTTGATGCTCTTTATCCTCGCGTGGGCGTGGGGGCTGCGCTTGGCACGTCCGACGAGCATCCTCGGCAGGGTGAAGTCGTCGAGGAAGGTGCATTTGCCGGTGACTATCTCGCGCGCGTCCTTGCGCGGGACGTTCACACGGCCGACGTACTTGTAGTTTTCCTGGGAATAGTTCTCGTTACCGAAGTGCTTCATCTTCTGCCCTCCCATTTCTCGTCGAGTTCCACGCCCCGGCCGGCGACGGAGGCTATGGCCTCAAAGACGTGGTATTGGCTTATGCAGCGGCAGTAGTTGCCGGAGAGCGCATCGCGCACCTCCTCCTCGCTGGGGTTCGGATTTTTGTCCAGCAGCGCCGTGGCCGTCATGATGATGCCCGGCGTGCAGAAGCCGCACTGGAAGGCGTTGTAATCAAGGAACGCCTGCTGGACCTTGGAGAGCTCGCCCGTCTCGGGGTCTGCAAGACCCTCGAGGGTGGTTATCTCCGCCCCGTCGCAGTCGGCGGTGAGGAGCATGCACGAGGGTACGGCGTCGCCGTCCTTGATAACGGTGCAGCAGCCGCAGGCGCCCTCGTCGCAGGCACGCTTTGCGCCGGTGAGGCCCAGCCTGTCACGCAGCGTCTCGAGCAGCGTCTCGCTGTACGGCACCTGGCCGAAGGCGTCGCCCATCGAGAACACGCGCTTCACGCCGTTGACCGTCAATGTGGTGGTTTCCACGCCCATTTGTATTCCTCCTTGCTTTTTAAAGGCCAGGGCGGATGCCCTCCGCCCTCTTGTGGCCATGATAAGGCAGCGGAACTTTCCCTTCAACGGCATATGTAGTCCAGACTACATTAAAAGTTTATTTTTTGACGATGTCCCGTATATTTCCGGTTCAAGGCGCGAAAAGCCCCGCCGGAACTGTTCCGGCGGGGCTATGTGAATGTTCTGTCGGCGTCAGATGGGAATGACCTCCGCCCCGAAGGGCCCGAGCTCCCGGCCCAGGGCGGTCACGGGGCGGGCGTTGTGGTTCATCAGAATGCGCACGCGGTGGGCGCCCTCTCCCCTCACGGCGCACTCCACGCCCTCGGGCAGTTCCAGGCGCTCGAGCACCGCGCGGCTCATCAGCTCGCCGAAGAGCGAGTCCAGCACGGCGGCGTCGGGGACGGTGCCGAGGTAATACGCTGCGCCGAGGCCGTAGTCGCAGCGGGTCACGGCTGCGTACTTGCGGTAGAACTCGTCGTCATAGCGCCAGAGCACGTGCGCGCCCTGGGGGACTATCATGTCCCGGAACACCCCGGCCGTGCCGCGGCTGCTCTCGCCGGCGATGGGGACGGCGTCCGGCTCCTGCAGGCTCTCGGTCTCGACGACGCACAGACCCAGCATGTCCGTGAGGTCCACGGGGAGGCTCTTGCCGAAGACGAGGTTGTTGTCGCGGTCCTTCACGGCGGTGCGGAAGGTCACGAGCGCCACGCCTCCGGAGGCGACGTAGGCCTTCAGCCGCGCGGTGAAATCCGGGTCGGTCACGGCCATGTTGGGCACGATGACCAGCTTGTAGCCCGAAAAGTCCCTCGAGGCGGGGATGACGTCCACGCCCACGCCGCTGCGGTGGAGAATGCCGTGCAGGCGCTTCATCTCCCGCTCCGGCTCCAGCAGCAGGCTCTGGCGCTGGATGCGGAAGGAGGCGAGGGAGTCGTAATCATAGAGTATCGCCGCCTCGGCCTTCACGGGCGCAGAGAGGGCGGACTCGAACTGCTTCACCTCGGAGAAAAAGCTCTGCGCCTCGAAAAAGCGGCGTCGCGGGACGTTGTCCGGATCCAGCAGGCCGCAGCAGAACTGCTCCGCCCCCTTGGCGGCGCCGCGGTAGCGGAAATACAGCAGTCCGTCGCAGCCGTGGGCCATGGCCTGCCAGCTCCAGAGCCTGGCCTGACCCGGACGTGGAAGGCAGCCCGTGATATCGTGGCCCTGTGCACCCATGATGGCCTCGGTCACCCAGAAGTTTTCGCCCTTGAGACCGCGGATGTAGTCTAGGCCGAAGGCTGTCTCCTCCGGCGGCAGAGGCTCCTTCTGCCCGCCCCAGACGGGATAGTTGTTGTAGGCCGCTTTGTCAAGCAGCGCTGATACGGCGGCGTAGTCCACGCTCTTGGTGAGGCCCCCGCCGGGAAAGTCGTGGATGATACAGGCGCCCGGGATGATGCGGCGGAGGATATCGCACTGCTCCTCGGCGAAGGCACGGATGTTCTCGCCGCAAAAGCACTCCCAGTCGAGCCGCAGCGCGGGATTCTGGGCGGCTATGGTCGGCGCAGGCAGGGGTATCTCGTCGAAGGAGTTGTACTCCTGACCCCAGAAGGCCGTGCCGTAGGCGCTGTTGAGTGCCGAGACGTCGCCGCCGAATTTGCGCGAGAGCCAGCCCTGGAATTTGCGGCGGCAGCGGGGGCACCAGCACTTGTCGCTGCCCTCGTGGCCGAGCTCGTTGTCTATCTGCCAGGCGACGATGTTCCGCTCGCCGCGGTAGTGCTCGGCGAGGGCGGTGACTATGGCGCGGCTGCGCTCGAGATAGGGCTCGCTGCTGTAACAGGCCACATGCCGCCCGCCGTAGGCCCTCGGCACGCCGGGCTCGGACTGCGAGAGGATGTCCGGGTGCGCGTGAGCCAGCCACGCGGGCGGGGCGGCGGTGGGCGTGCCGAAGATGACGGAGAGCCCCCTCTTCCCCGCCGCGGCTATGACGCGGTCGAAGAACGAGAAGTCGAATCTCCCCTCCTCCGGCTCCATGAGGTGCCAGGCGAACTCGCCTATGCGTATCACATTGCAGCCGAGCTCCACTATGCGGTCCAGGTCCTCGTCCAGCATTCCGGGCTCCCACTGCTCGGGATAGTAGTCCACGCCTAAGTACATGGCTCCCGCCTCCTTATGCCCACATGATACCAAGTCCCGCCCGCTCTGTCCAGCGCACGACGCAAAAAACCGGCCCCATCATTTCGGAGCCGGTTTGGCGATGTTCAGTCCTCTACCTCGACTATCATCTCGACCTCTATCGGGATGTTGAAAGGCAGCTGCGGGACGGCGACGGCGGTGCGGGCGTGCTTGCCGGCCTCACCAAAGACCTCGACAAAGAGGTCGGAGGCGCCGTTCATGACCGCGGGCTGGGCCATGAAGTCGGGTGCGGAGGCCACGAAGGCCTGGACCTTCACGAACTGCTTGAGCTTGTCGAGGTCGCCGAGCTCCTTCTCGAGCTGGGCGATGAGGTTCAATCCCGTGAGCCTTGCCGCCTCGTAGCCCTGCTCCTGAGTGAGGTCGGAGCCGACCTTGCCGAACACGACGGGCTTGCCCTCCTGGAAGGGACCTGCGCCGGAGAAGAACAGCAGGTTGCCGGAGCGCCTTGCGGTCACGTAGTTGGCCATGGGCGTGGGGGCGGCTGGAAGGGTCAGGCCCAGTTCATCGATTTTCTTTTCGTACTTGGACATTTTTTGTTCCTCCTTATTCAGCAAACATCACGCCGGACTTCCACACCCGGGCCGGCGGGGCGTACATGACGGAGAGGTCCTCCACGGGGTCGCCGTTCACGAGGATGAGGTCGGCGCACAGACCGGGCCGAATCTCGCCCACGCGGTCGGCTATACCGGCGATCTCGGCGCTGTATTTCGTCGCCTGGAGCAGGATGTCGGTGTTGGTCATGTGGCAGAGCTCCTTGCGGTAGCGGAACTCAACGCCCTGCTCGTACTGCTTGGAGAGCGGAGCAGAGTCCGTGCCGAAACCGATCTTCACCCCGGCCTTGTAGGCCTTTTCGATGCCGGCGGCGCAGCTCTCCAGCATGGGCGTGAGCCTCGCGAGCCAGAAGGCGCGGGCCTCGGGCTCGGTCTGGCTTACGAACATGGCCGCAAAGGTCGGCACAAGGCTGCAATCCGGCGTCTCGAGCAGGAGCTCTATGGTCTC
>CAUAHS010000187.1 GCA_958428885.1 uncultured Eubacteriales bacterium | reverse complement strand
AGGCCCTTGATGCGTTCCGTCATGGCGGCGCTCACATCCTGGCGCACCATTATGCCGCCTTCGCGGTAATAAACCTCGCCATCAACCAGCGCAAAGCTGTAATTGCGCACGTCCGGGTCGGCGGGCAGGATGTCCGAGCGCTCTGCTTCCTCTATCTCGCGCTCGGTGTACTCGCCGTGGATGTTCTGCACGGCCTCGTGAAGCAGCTCGGACAAGTCCGCGCCCTCGATGGGTGCGACGGTGTAGTCCTGCCGCCCGTACTGCGTGCTCTCAGCGGTGGGCGTGCCGAGCACCATGTCTAGGTTGTCGATGAAGTAGCGGTTGATCGTGAAGCCCTCAGGTGTTGTGCCGACGTGTACCCACTCCGGCAGCTCTGTCGCCGGAGCCTCGCGTCTTTGGAGAAAGATAATGTCCGAGACGACGTCCGTCCCGGCGTTGGCGCGGAAGGCGTTGTTGGGCAGGCGTATGGCCCCAAGCAGTTCGCCGCGCTCGGCAAGGTAGCGCCGCACGCTCTCGTCCTTGGCGTCGAGCGTGTAGCGCGAGGTGACGAAGGCCACAATGCCGCCCGGACGCACCTGGTCAAGCATCTTGGCGGCAAAGTAGTTGTGAATGGAGAAGCCGAGCCGGTCATACTCCGGGTCGTGGACCTGGTACTGGCCGAAAGGCACGTTGCCGACGGCGAGGTCATAAAAGCCGGGGCGGTTCGTCGTCTCGAAGCCCGCAACGGTGATGCTGGCCTCGGGATAGAGCTGCTTTGCTATTCGCCCGGTGATGCTGTCCAGCTCCACGCCGTAGAGCTGGCTGTTTGCCATGCTCTCGGGAAGCAGGCCGAAGAAGTTGCCGACACCCATCGACGGCTCTAGTATGCGCCCACCCTCGAAGCCCATGCTGCCCACGGCCTCGTAGATGGCGCGGATGACCGCGGGGGAGGTGTAGTGTGCGTTGAGCGTCGAACCTCGCGCGGCCTCGTATTCGTCCGGCGTTAGCAGGGATTTAAGCTCGGCGTATTCCTTCGACCAGTCGGGTTTATTCTCGTCGAACACCTCGGGTATGCCGCCCCAGCCGACGTAGCCGGAGAGCTTGTCCTGCTGCTCGGGCGAGGCCTGAAAGCCGTTTCTCTCAAGGTATTTGAGCAGCTGTATTGCCTCGATGTTCGCCCGGCACTTCGCTTTCGCCCCGCCCTCGCCGAGATGCTCGTCCATGATGCGGAAGTTCCGCGCCCGCCGCCGCGTCTCCTTGCGGAACTCCTCCAGCGCCGCCTCCTCCGCCGCCGCGACGCTCGGAAAGCCCTGCCACTCGCCGTCGACCGGGATGTATACGGCGGACTTGGCCTTGCTGGAGGGAACGGGTTCTTTGGGCTGGACAGGTTTATCGGACGTGGCGGGTACTTCTGATGGGGCGGCTTTTTGTTCGAGGTAGTCCGTAATATGCCGGTTCCTCTCGTCGCGCCGGAGCATGCGCTCGAAGTCTGCTCGGCGCTCGGTGCGGTAGATGGGGTAGGTCAGCTCAGGCGGGAGCAGTTCGACGTAGCCGCGCTGCAAATCCGTGATTGTGTACTCTCGCCCGTCGAGCCACACGATGTCACCGGCGCCGTAGGCCGAGGCCGGCGGCTCGCGCGGCTGGAGCACTGCGGGGCGCTCGGACACTTCCTTGTACGCCGCCGCAAGTACGTCGTTGCGCAGGCCGTTGCGGAACTCGGCGTTGTCGTGGTAAAGTTTCAGGAAGCGCATATCCGTGCTCTCGGCGGCTATGCGACGGATAGCGGTGAAGCCCTCGTCGAAGGCGTTTTGGCTGTCCGAATTGCGTACCGCGTTGACATATGCGCTGTCATTCACAAGCGCCTCTACGAGCATCTTCTCGTACTGCTCGCGCTCGGCGTCCGAGATGATGAACGGAAGTGTGTGTTCAACACCCGCCTCATCTACATAGATCACCGCGCTCCTTGAACGCAGCTTCTCAAGGGCCTCGTCGAGCTGCTCGCCGGGAATGACGACGTAATCCAGCCCGCCTGCGTGCTGTTCCCGCAAGTCCAGCGTCCGCGAGACTTCCTCAGCGTCCGGCCTGTAGGCATAATAGCTGCCGCCATGCTCGACGAGCACAATGTTTTCGGAGTTGTTGGCTTTGACGTCCCTGTACTTCGCGTAAGCTGAGGTGTGCAGGTCGTACTCAGCCAGCTCCGCCTCCGTCATGTAGCGGTCGGTGGCTATGAGCTCGCCTATGCGTTTTGCAACGGCGCTCCATGTCAGGTTCACATCCTCGCAGCCTGGTTTGCTGAGGTGGATGCCTTTGGCGTCGTGGTTCTCTCCACTGCCGGTGGCACCGGACAGTGCGTGAGAGCGCCCACCTATCCCGTACAGGTCTTTGAGCACAGCGGCCTTCTCGCTCAGTGAGTGTTCCTCGGTGAAGTGGCGTAAAATGCGCCATTTGCTGCCCGCGGTCCCGCCTCCGTGAGACAGTGCATCTTCTATCTCGTCCTGTGTTATGAAACCAAAGGCTTCGGGTTCTCGCTCCATGCTTGATGCGAATTTGCGCCGTTCAAGCCGCTGTGATTCAAGCAGGTCGAAGATGCCGTCAACGTCGTGGTAGTGGAAGCGCAGCACGCTGCGGTCAGCCTTGTAAGCCTCGCGGAAAGCAAGATAATCGCCCAAGACTGCCTCGCGGCCTTCCGGGTCTGCGAGCTTTGCGGCTATCTGCTGCACGGCCTCATGGTAGCCGCCGTCCACACCCGCAAGGCTGGGAAACATGCCCTCATTGCCTTTGCTGAGGTCGTGCTGCAGATCCCGGAGCTTTCTTGCGATCAGCTCGTGCTCGTAGTCCTCAGCTCCGGCGACTTCCTCCTTGGTGGCGTAATGCCCGGTGTCCAGCAGCTCGCCTATGCGCGCAGCAGCGTCCGCCCACGGTATGAGCTGCGCGCCGCGCTCGTACCGCGCCTGCTCGCCCTGGGTAACGCGGATGCCGTCATCGGAAAACCACACGGCGTATTTCTCGCCGTCTATGGTAAAGCCGTTGCCGCCTCGGTAGACCGTCGGCAGGAAAGTGGCTATTTCATCTATAGAGCGCCGCTTCTCAAACTCCGCGACCACGCGCATACGCAGTCCGTCTGTGTTGCCGCCGAGCCGGAGCACGTCGTCCATGACCTCCTGCGGAAAAGAGAAAGCGGAGGGCGCTTGCGCGTCCTCCGCTTCGTCGAAGAGATTCAGCTGTAGATCAATTCGCTCAGAACTACTTCTTCGGCCTGAGCCTTGCAGCTGTTCATGAGGCCCGTCCACTTCAGCGGGTCGGCTGCTTTCAGCTCCTCCGTTGCGCCCGCTTCCGCCGCCAGCTTCGGCAGCATCAGGTCGATGCGGCTCTGCGCTGCTTCCTCTATCTCGTGCAGGTGCGGCCACAGCGTCCCGTTCAGTACCATCTGGTTCCACAGTATGAGCCTGTGCTCCCGCAGATACTTCTGGCGCATCCTCCCGTAGCGGCCTATTGGCTCCGTCTCTGGCAGGCTCAGCTCGGGCAGCAATACTTCGTCCTTCATCATATAATTCAGTTCCATGTGTTCTGCTCCTTTCTTCGCGCCTCACCGTGCGCTCTATCTGTCTTAATACTATTCCGCTTATCTCGCTGACCGCCGTGCCGAGGGCGGTCACGGCTTCGGGCGTTTCCCACTCGAAGACCGCCTCGTAGTCCTGCGGCTCTAAGTAGTTTTCCGGCTCGAAGCCGCAGCGCCGGAGCAGCGTGTGGGCTATGCTGACGGTGGCGGCATTGCGGAAGGACACTCCTATGTTGAAGTCATCGTACTCCTCAAGCGAGGAACCGTCAACGATACCGAGAATGTCCAGACTGTTGCCCATCCAATACTCGTCCGCAAGCAGCGCAGCGGCGGTCTCAAGCTGAGAAGCGAGGCTCACGCCGCACTCAGCGCCGAAGCTGTCCTCCAGCGCTGACGAGACCGCCTCGATGTTCCCGCTGTCAATTTGCCACGGCGAGAACGGGCGCGAGCTGCGCCGGGTGCCGGTGTCGGCGATGTCGAAGACGTAGCGGAGCCTCGGCGCGTCGCCGGAGTTGTCCACGAGCGCGATGCCCTTGGCCCCGCGCCGGACATAGCGGCGCATGGTGTCGTTCCACACCTCGTAGCTCGCGCAGGCTGTGGCCTCCGGCCGCTGGGCGTGGATCATGAGCTGGTCGG
>CAUAHS010000186.1 GCA_958428885.1 uncultured Eubacteriales bacterium | reverse complement strand
CTTCTCTGGTGCTTATTTGCATAAGCTTTTGCTTACATTGTTTAATTTACAAGGTGCACTCTGCGCGCTCACCGCTGAGCTTTCGTTCGGCGCTCTCGGTGAGGTGCTTTGCTAATATAGCATTTTGATTCGCGCATGTCAAGTCTTTTTTTCGATTTTTTTGACTTATTTTTTTACGCGGTTTTCAAGGACTCCTATGCCGTCGATCTCACAGCGGACGACGTCGCCGCAGGCGAGGTACTTGGGCGGATTGAAGCCCATGCCGACGCCGGCGGGGGTGCCCATGGCTATGATGGTGCCCGCCTTGAGGGTCATGCCCTGGGAGAGCTCCGAGATGACCTCGGCGACGCCGAAGATCATATAGCGGGTGTTGCTGTCCTGGCGCTTTTCGCCGTTTATGTAGCAGCGGATATCCAGCTCCGGAGCGCCGGGCAGTTCGTCACGCGTGACTATCCAGGGGCCCATGGTGGTATGGGTGTCCAGGCTCTTGCCGAAGTAGAACTGCTTGTGCTCCTTCTGGAGATTGCGCGCAGAGACGTCGTTGAGCACGCTGTAGCCGAGGACGTAGTCGAAGGCCTCGTCCCTGGATACCCTGTATGCGTCCTTGCCGAGCACCACGGCGAGCTCGGCCTCATAGTCGAGGCCGTCCACGATGTCGAAGTGCGGGTCTATCTCCCCGCCGGGGCCGACGATATACGCCGCGCGCTTGGAGAAGTACACGGCCTTGCCCGCGTTCTTGACGAAGTCCTCCTTGCCCCAGCGCTCGGCCTCGGCGCTGTGGTCGATGTAGTTCATGCCCAGGCAGACGACGTCCTGGTGAGGCTCCGGTATTGGGGCGAGCAGGTGCACCCGGTCGAGGGCTATCCCCTCGCCGCAGAGCATGTCCGCTCCGGGCAGTTTGCCGCCGAGGGATTTGATGAGCGCGTACATGTCGGGTGCAGCCTCGTAGACCATTTTCCCGTCGCTCACGGCGGCGAAGGTGCGGCCGTTATATTCACAGGTCAGGAGCTTCATATATAGTATACCTCACTTCAAAATCGTTATATCGCCTATCAGCGGTAGGGGTCGTCTCACGCCTCTGCTAATATTCATCATGCCCTGCACCAGCCAGATCAGCGTCGCTATGCTGCCTGCGATGCCTATCAGCCAGCCAATCCCGGGCAGGCCGTCGAAAATCCCGACCAGCACGGCAGCTATGAGCAGCAGCAGACCCTGGTTGCAGTGGTAGCGCAGAAAGCGCGATTTCGGTCTGACCAGCAGCGGGATTATCAGCAGCGGGCCGAGGTAGCAAAGGTAGCCCAGGCTCCGGTTCTCCTGCACGTCGGCGTCGTAGCTCTCGGCATATTTCCGGCGGCGGCTGCCGTCATATGTATATGTGCCGCCATCGCGCTCGGCATAGCGCGGCTCCTCTTTCCGGGCCTGGGCGCCGGCGGAGGAGGTTTTAGCGGTTTTTTGCTGTTTTTTCTCCTTTTTCGGCTGTGCCGTCTGCTTGACGGGCGTGTCGCAGGCCGGGCAGTTCTCGGCCCAGTCCGGGACGTAGGCGCCGCAGTTTCTGCAGTAGCTCATTATCCATCACCCACACGGTTTTCTTTTGTGATTTAACATTATACAACGCCGCGCCCCTCATTTCAAGGGGCGCGGCATGGTTATATCAGGCGCAGAAGCGGTGTTTTCCGATGGTTATGATCTCCGGCCTTGACCAGATCCAGGCATTTGTGGCGGTCACGGGGTTGAAGTAGTAGATGGCGCCGCCGGAGGGGTCGGCTCCTGCAAGGGCATCACGTGCGGCCTGATAGGCGCTGTCGGCAACGGGCTCGTCCCACTGGCCGTCCAGCATGCAGCTGAATGCGCCGGGCTGGAAGATGACCTCGGATATCGTGTTCGGGAAGGACGGGTGCTCCACGCGGTTGAGCACCACGGCGCCGACCGCGACCTGGCCTGCGTAGGGCTCGCCCCTCGCCTCGGCCGAGATGAGCCTTGCCAGCAGCGCGAGGTCGCCGGACTCCTGACCGCCCGAAGCGGAGCTTGTCCCGCCGCCGGAAATCCCCAGGGCCTCGAGCGTGGCCGGGCCGACCTTGCCGTCCACGGTCAGGCCGTTCTTCCGCTGGAAGTACTCCACCGCGTCCTCGGTCTTGCTGCCGAATATGCCGTCCACCTCGCCTGAGTAGTAGCCCCAATCGAGCAGCAGCTGCTGTATCTCCCTCACGGTCTCTCCGCTGGAACCCTTGGCATAGGTCACGGCGTCCGCGCGCTGTGCCAGGGCTATGATCATTATATTAAGCGTGAATATAACGGTAAGTGCAAGTATGAGCTTTTTTCTGTTGTACATATAAAAACTCGCCCCCTCGCAGTTTAGAATACGAAGGGGCGGGCTGCTTTATTCTTGATAAAATATGTCAGGCCGCTGCCGCGACAAGACTGGTCTCGCTGTTCTCGGAGAGGCTGAAGCCCTCGCCGGCGGTGACGCCGGTGCTCTCAACGGCGGGAGCTCCGGTGACCTTGAGCGCGCAGGAAGCGGTGACGCCGCCCTCGACGCTGATGGCCGCCGAATCGGTACTGGTTATGGTGAGGCTGCCCTCGCCCTGGATGGTGACGCTGCCGTCGCCCTTTATGGCCGGCACGCCGGAGGAAGTGAACACGCACTCGCCGGTGACCTCGACGACCAGGTCTCCGCCGTAGAACTCTATGAGGATGTCCGAGGTCGTGCCGGAATCCAGCACAGCCGCGTCAAGCATCAGCACACCGTTTTCATACTTCACGCCCTTGTACGCAAGGTTCGTGAGCTGTCCGTTCTTGATGACGGAGATGCCGCAGACCTTGAGCGTGGTTATGGCCTCCGGCACGGGAGTCGGGGTCGGCTCCGCAGTCGGGGAGTCCAGATCCGTGGGCGTGGCGCCGTCGCTGACTTCGCCGGTGTTCTCCACGTCGGGATCGGGCAGGTCCGAGTCGGGATCGCCGCCGCAGGCCGCCAGCGTCAGCACCAGCGCAAATGCCAGCAGTATGCAAAGGTATTTCTTCATTCCGTTTACCAGTCCTTTCAACTTAGTCGAGACTGCGCGCCTTTATCTGCTCCAGGATCTCCGCCGTGAACTCGTCAAGCGGCATTGCGCCCTTGTCTCCGCCCGCGCGGGTGCGCACGGAGACGGTGCCCGCCTCGGCCTCCTTGTCGCCGAGCACGAGCATATAGGGGATCTTAAGGCTCTGCGCCTCGCGGATTTTGTAACCTATTTTCTCATTGCGCAGGTCGGTCTCAACGCGCACACCGGCGGCCTCAAGGCGCTTTGCGACCTCGAGAGCCCAGTCACGGCTGCGGTCGGTTATGGTCATGACCTTGACCTGCACGGGGGCCAGCCACACGGGGAAGGCGCCGGCAAAGTGCTCCGTGATGACGCCGATGAAGCGCTCTATGGAGCCGAGCACAACGCGGTGGATCATGATCGGGCGGTGCTTTGCGCCGTCCTCGCCCACGTACTCGAGCTCGAAGCGCTCGGGCAGCTGGCTGTCGAGCTGGATGGTGCCGCACTGCCAGGTCCTGCCTATGGAGTCGGCGAGGTGGAAGTCCAGCTTCGGGCCGTAGAAGGCGCCGTCGCCCTCGTTGATGGTGAAGTCCTTGCCCATCTCGGTGATGGCTTCCTTGAGGATGTCCTGGTTGTGCTCCCACTGCTCCACGGTGCCTATGTGGTCCTCCGGCATGGTGGAGAGCTCGATCTCGTACTTCAGGCCGAAGGTGGAGTACACCTCGTCAAAGAGCCTGACGACGCCCTTAATCTCGTCCTTCATCTGCTCTGGGGTCATGAAGATGTGCGCGTCGTCCTGCGTGAAGCAGCGCACACGGAAGAGCCCGTGCAGTGCGCCGGAGAGCTCGTGGCGGTGGACAAGGCCCAGCTCGCCCACACGCATGGGCAAATCGCGGTAGGAGTGGGGCTCGCTCTCGTAGACGAGCATGCCGCCGGGGCAGTTCATGGGCTTTATGGCGTAGTCCTCGCCGTCGATGACGGTGGTGTACATGTTGTCCTTATAGTGGTCCCAGTGGCCGCTGCGCTCCCAGAGTTCGCGGTTGAGGATGACGGGCGTGGAGACCTCGACATAGCCGTACTTCTTGTGGACCTCGCGCCAGTAGTCGATGAGGGTGTTTTTCAGCACCATGCCCTTGGGCAGGAAGAAGGGGAAGCCGGGGCCCTCCTCGGTGA
>CAUAHS010000185.1 GCA_958428885.1 uncultured Eubacteriales bacterium | reverse complement strand
GACCCCGACACCGGCGACAAGCTCGGAAGCGCGGGCGTCGTCATCGAACTCACCGTCCTTGAATAAGGGCAACAAATCTAAAATTTTTTGGAGGTACTAACATGACTAAAACTCTTCGTAAGCCCGTTACCATGCTGCTCGCGCTCTGCATGGTGTTCAGTCTCGCTGTCGGCGCATGCGCCGACGACATCACGGCCAGCGGCGGCAGCGCCACCAGCCCCGTAAACCTCACGACTACCAACGACGGCATTGGCGGCGGCGAAGGTGGCGGCGGTACCGTCACCCCGACCCGCATGAGCGTCACCGTCCCGACCGCCCTGCCCATGGCCATGAGCGACGACGGCACTGTTGTCACCGCCACTGACTGCAAGATCACCAACAACTCCTACGGCGCGGTCCGCGTCGCCTCCGTCAGCATCAGCGCCGCTGAGGGCTGGAACCTCACCGCCTTCGGCGACAAGGCCAGCCTTGCCGGTGAGAAGGTCGACAGCAACAAGCTCGGCTTCGCTCTGAGCATCGGCGGCGGTGCTCAGGTCGCCACCGCTTCCGACGAGGCCACCCAGAGCCTCATCACCGCGCCGATTGCTGGCTGCTACATGACCGGCGTGGGCGACAGCTCCCGCAACAGCGTCGCCATCGATTACGACGCCATCGTGACCCCGCTCTCCAGCGCGGTCGAGGGCGCGAATGTCGCTAACGTCGTGTTCGTCATCGAGTGGGACGACGTGACCGAGTGAGTATAAGCCAAGGGGCGGCGCAAGCCGCCCCTACTCTTTGAAAGGGGGTAAACACTTGAAAGCCAAACGCATAGGCGCGATGGCGCTTGTCCTCGCGCTCTGCCTCTCGCTCGGTGCCCTCGCGGACACGAGCACCACCGCCACCGTGCCGGTCACGCTCACCGTGGACAACGAGTACCGTGCCGTGAACGTCACCGTCCCCGCGTCGCTCCCCATCCACGTCATTAACGGCACGGTCGTGACCGCGGACAACGCCAGGATCACGAACAACTCCAAAAGCGGCGCTGTGCGCGTGACCGGCGTCGAGGTCACGGACGGCGCATACAAGGTCGGCAGCTACAACAGCTTTTCCGGCGCGCACCGCGTGGCGCTGAAAATCAACGGCTGCGCCACGACCGGCGCGGGAGCGCTCGCCATAAGCAGCACCGCCTTCCCGGTCATTCAGCCGCAGAGCGACATGGCGCTCGAATACTTCGCCAAGATAAGCGCAGATGCACCGAACAGTGAGAATGTGAATGCGCTGAACGTCGTGTTCACGATCTCCATCGTGTAAGGAGGAGGAAATGATGAAAAAACGTTTGTTATCCCTGCTGCTGGTTCTCGTGCTTGCGTTCACGCTCGTGCCGAGCGCGTTAGCGGCGGGCTGCGGCGTGAGCTCCTGCGTCTGCCCGCCGAGCAAATCCTGTCATATGGTCAGTGAATGGGTCGCATACAGCAGCACCCTGCACTGGTACGTCAACCGCTGCTCCGGCTGCGGGCAGATAGACTTCAACTGGAGTTCTCAGGCCCCGCACTCTTTCGATGCGGACGGGGTATGCACCGTCTGCGGCTATGTCTATGTGGAACCCTGTTACCATTACTCCACCTACACGGAGTGGGACGGCTGTTATTGGTATGAATACTGCGACGACTGCGGCGCTCTCGTTGACAGCGGCACGAGCCACAGCTACAGCTACGGCAGCTGGACGGACTACAACAGCAGCCAGCACGGCCGCACGGCCACCTGTACCAGATGCGGCAGCACGACGACATCCTACGGCAGCCACAGCACCACTACGAGGTACAACGCCTACAGCTCCACGCAGCACAAGGTACAGAAGTATTGCTCCACCTGTTCAAGCTACATAGGCTCCGCGACCTATGAGAGCCACAGCTTTGCTTACGGCGACTGGCAGGACTACAGCGAGACACAGCACCGGCGTACCAAGACCTGTTCGGACTGCGGCTATTCCGTCTACGAGTACGCAAACCATGCTGACGCCAATGGCGACGGCATATGCGACGGCTGCTCAAAGGAGTTGACGGTCTACGTCGACGTGACGCTCGACGCCTGCGGCGGTGTGCTCACCGAGGATGAGGTGACTGTCATTTTCGGCGACGCCTACGGCGAGCTGCCTGAGCCTACGCGCGAGGGCTATATCTTCGACGGCTGGTTCACGGCTGAGACTGGCGGCGAGCTGGTTGAGGCGGGAACGGAGGTCGGCACCAAGATGGCGCACACGCTCTATGCGCACTGGACACAGATAAAGATATTCTCCGTCACCGTCCCTGCCGGTTTGCCCCTTGCCGTCACTGAGGACGGCGAGGTCACGGCGAGCACGGACGCCGCCATCGCCAACAACTCCACCTGCGACGTGCGCGTCACCGGCGTCACGCTGAGGACGGAGAACGGCTGGACGCTCGTGCCGTTTTCCTACAACATGGCCGCGGCCAAGGTGGACAGCAAGCTCATAGGCTTCGCCATCGGCGGCGCACAGTCCGCGAACAGCGGTGACAGCGAGGCGCTCTCCCTCACCGGCGACTGGAGCATCGGCGCTGGCAGCACAATGCCGCTGGACTACGATGCAAACGTCTCCGCGACCTCCGTCGGCATCGACGAACAGGTGCTCTCGGTCGTGTTCGTTGTGGAGGAAGTTACCTGATGGAGGTGGTGCTGGTCGACCCGGGCAAGGAGGCCAGACTTGCCGAGATAGGCTCAGACTTGAAGTCGTTGCAGGCCGCTGTCGGCGGCTACATAGAGGCTGCATATTTCTTCGACGACCCTGTTGCGCTCATCTGCAACGAGGAGGGCAAGGTCTACGGCATGCCCTACAACAGAGCCGTCCGGGACGAGGCAGGCAGGGTTCAGGACATCATCGCCGGGCCGTTCTTCGTCTGCGGCCTCGGCGAGGAGAGCTTCTGCTCGCTCCCGAAGGAGCTGCAAACCAAGTACCTGGATATGTTCAAGTACCCGGAGAAGTTCACGGCCATAGGCGGTAAGCTGGTCATCACGCAGGACAAACCTCGCGCCGCCCCCGCGAGACAGGAGGCTGAGCGATGAACAGGAGGTGACTAAATGCAGGAGGAGGTCGAGAGCCGGTCGCTGACGCTGGCGATCAACACTGCGAAGCTGACCGGCAGGACCCTCAAGAACGCCATAGCTAAACTGCTGGCCTACCGCAAAAACAAAAAGGCCGCGAAAGCCTACGTCCACCCGCAGGGCAAGCAGAGCGTGAAGAAACTCATCGGGCAAAACCAGGGCGTCAGCAGCATTGAGCTTGCCGACGGCAGCATCCGGGACTTCGAGCACGTCGCCCGCAAATACGGCGTGGACTTCGCCATAAGGAAGGACAAGTCCGCCGAGAAACCGAGATACCTCGTGTTCTTCAAGGCGAGGGACGCAGACGCCCTCACCGCCGCGCTCAAGGAGTACGCGGGCAAAAAGGAGCGCCGCCCATCGGTGCTCAAAAAGCTCCGCGACCTCACGGCTCAGGCCGCGAAAGCCGAGCCTGCAAAGGAGCGCAGGAAGGAGCTTGAGCGATGAAAGCGAAAAAGCTTGTGCTCACGAACCTGCCTTATGTGCTCATCGGCCTCGCCTGCACCAATCTCGGCGAGGCCTGGCGCATGGCCGAGGGCGGCGACGCCTCAGAGAAACTCCTGAGCTTTATTGGTACGATACCCGCTGCGTTTGGCGACCCATTGCCGAGCTTCAACGCTCTTGACCTCTGCGTCGGTCTCATTTGCGGGCTGCTACTGCGCTTTGCCGTGTACATGAAGGGCAAGAACGCGAAGAAGTACCGGCACAACGTCGAGTACGGCGCGGCCCGCTTCGGCACCGCCGAGGACATCCGCCCATACATCGACCCTAAGTTCCAGAACAACATCATTTTGACGCAGACTGAAAGGCTCACCATGAACAGCCGTCCGAAAAATGCAAAAACAGCGAGGAACAAAAACGTCCTCATCGTCGGCGGCTCCGGCTCGGGCAAGACTAGGTTTTTCATCAAGCCCAATTTGATGCAGCTGCACAGCTCTTACGTCGTCACCGACCCGAAGGGGCAGTTGGTACTGGAGACGGGCCGTCTTCTTGAACGCGCCGGGTACAAGATAAGTGTGCTGAACACCATCAACTTCAAGAAGTCCATGCACTACAATCCCTTCGCGTACATCCACAGCGAGAAGGACATATTAAAGCTCGTGACCTGCCTCATAGCCAATACCACGGGCAACGGGCA
>CAUAHS010000184.1 GCA_958428885.1 uncultured Eubacteriales bacterium | reverse complement strand
GCCGGCGTTGATGTCGTAGTTGGAGATCTGGTCGCCGTTATAGGTGCACCAGCCGTCCGCCTGCTCGGAGAGGTCCTTGGTGCCGACGTCGAGGCCGTTCACCTTGTTGGCAATGTCGAGCAGCACCATCGTGCGCTCACGAGCCTGGGCGTTCTCGAAGACGACGCTGTGGTCGCCGAGGTCGTGGCCGATGGTCTCGAAGTGCTTCTTGACGCTCTCGCCTATGGGGATGACACGCAGCTCGGTACCGAGGCGCTCGGCTATGGTGACGGCGTTGTTCTTGGTGCGGTCGGTGGTGCCGAAACAGGGCATGGTGACGGCGACGATGTTCTTCCTCGGCAGGCCCAGCTTGTCCATGGCGTGGGCGCAGGCGAGCATGACGAGCGTGGAGTCCACACCGCCGGAGACGCCGATGACCGGGCGCCAGCAGTTGGTGTACTCCATGCGCTTTATGAGGCCCGTGGCCTGGATGTCCAGGCAGCGCGCGGCAAACTCGGCTATGCCCTCGTCGGGGACGAAGGGCTCGCGCTTTATCCGGCGGGTGAGCTTAGTCTCGGCGAGCTCGAGCTCCCAGGCATAGCGGGCCACAGGGGCCGCAGACATGGCGGCAAAGGTTCCCTCCCGCATGCGGGCGCCGGCGAGGTTGAAGACGTCGAACTCGCTGACGGCCATGCCGGAGCCGTTCTCGCTCTCGGCCAGGGTCTCTCCGTCGTCCACGACGAGGCAGAGGCCGGAGTAGCTCTTGTCCGTGGTACTCTCGCCGGAGGCGGGGGCGGCGTAGACGGTGCCGTAGTGCAGGCGCTTGGTCTCATTGTTGAGCGCGCGCTTGGTCTCAAAGGCGGACTGCACGCTCATGGGCTCGTCGGAGAGCTCGGCGATGACGGTGGCGCCGGCGGCGCAGAGCGCTGCGGTGGGCGGCACGGGCAGGCGCCTGTCGGCGGCGAACTGGATGCCGACCACGAGCTCGCTCATGGCGTCAGCGCAGAAGAGAGCCTCGCTCTCGAGGCAGCAGTAGTCGGAGTACTCGAGGTCGATGTCGATGGACTCGCCCGGGTTCAGGCTGGAGAACACGGTGCCGCGGACGTTGCGGCGTGCGGTGAAGCCCAGGACCTCGCCCTTGCATACGGCGGCCGCCGCGCTGTACACGGCACCGCGCGCATAGAGCGGCAGGCCGACGACGGCGAGCATGTCGCTGTCGCGCGTGGCGTCGGCTATCTCGCCGAGGCACTCGAGCGCGGCGTCCAGCAGGGGCTTCTGGTAGTACAGGTGCCCGCAGGTGGCGCCGGTGATGGCGAGCTCCGGGAACACGAGGAGCTTCACGCCCTCGCCCTTAGCCTTTTCGATGCATTCGATGATCTTTTCAGTGTTGTACCGGGGGTCGGCCACGCGGAGTTCAGGCGCGGCGGCCGAGGCTTTGATGAAACCGTCTTTCATTTAGTATCCGTATCCCTTTCTGTACCGGCGAAGATGTCCCGGAAGTCCGGGCCGTCCGTACCGTAAAATGTACTGTTCATAAATACCCGCATGGCCTGTATTATGTCCAGGCCCTCCTCGTCAAGGCCTGCAAACGGCGAGAAGCAGGGCTCCCCGTCCTGGGGGACGAAGAAGTTCCAGGTCCAGCCGTCGGAGATGGTGTCCACAACGGCGCACATGCTCCAGTATTCGTCGAGGTCCATGCCCGCCGATTGCAGCGCCTCGACGCCCAGGAGCGTGGAGGAGGTGTTCATGCGGCTGCCCGGCTCAGCCGGGAGCAGCGACGGGTCGTTCGACCAGATGACATAGTCCGTGGCGTAGAGCTCTGCGTAGTCCTCGAGCTCCCAGTCCGCGACGTTTGCCGGGCACATGCCGAGCTCGGAGTACACCGTCGCCCCGCTCTCGAGCGGAGTGCCGGGGCGGTGGTCGCCGAAGAACACCACGATGACCGGCTCGTCCTGCGCGGCGAGGTAGTCCACCAGCTTGCCCAGAGCCTCCGAGCAGTCGGCCACGCCCTGGGTCACGGCGTTCAGCACACCCACGGCCTCGTCGCCGAGGTCGGACTCGAAGGGGAAGTCATAGCTCGAAAACTTGTCCGCCGTGTAGGGCGTGTGGTTCTCCATGGTGACGGCCCAGAGAAACACCGGGCTCTCCCCGACCTTCTGGTCGAAGAGCTCGGCCGTCACGTCTGCAAGATAGTCGTCGGAGTAAAACTCGCCGGCGATCTTGCCGTTCATGTAGCCCCAATAGTCCGGCGCAGCGGCCGCCTCCGGGTCTATGGCGGCGAAGTCACCGGAGAAGTACATGTCCTGAAAGCCCAGGGCCGTGTACAGATCCTTGCGGTTGTAGATGCCGTCGTTGAAGGTGTGCAGATAGGCCGTGTAGTAGCCCGCGTCGGAGAAGAGCTGCGGCAGGCTGGGATATGTGAGCAGCTTCTCCTGCTCCCAGCCGTAGATCATGTCGTCCCAGCTGAAAAAGCGGGTGTTGATGCCCGTCATTATCTCGAGCTCGATGTTCTCCGTGCCGTAGCCGAGCGTGTGCGTGTAAAACTTGCCGGACACGCCCTCGGAGCAGATGCGGTGGAAGTCCGCGACCAGGTCCTCGGCGTAGCTCACGCCGGGCAGCTCCGTCACGTCGAAGAAGGACTCGCCGAGGACGAAGATGACGTTCGGCTGCTCGTCCTTTTTCGTGTCGGGCAGCTCTTCGATCCAGCTCTGGGCCTTCATGAGCATCAGCTCCTCCTCGTCCGGCTCGGGGATGAAGTTCTCCTCCCCGCCGAGGACGACGGAGCGCCAGAGGCCGAGCAGTACGCCGCAGCGGCTGTTGTGGACTATCTGCGTGTCCTGGGCAGCCGCCTGTCCCGAGCCCACCGGGCCGTAGAACCAGCTCTCGACCGAGGCCGGCACGCAGAAAAGCGACGCAAACAGTATTGCCGAGACGAGCCCGGATATGAGCCCCTCACGCAGTCGCGGTCTGAAGTAACGCGAGACAAAAAAGAGCCCCACGAGCACCAGCAGCATGATAGCCACCGCCGCCGCGCTCGTGCCCGAGAACTTCATGGAGGCCTCGTTGAGCTCCATGATGCCGCCCACCTGGGTGACGAGGCGTATGTCCTGGACGTACAGCGGTGTGGAGGTTATGAGCATCTTGTAGTAGTTGGCGAAGCTAAGTCCCGCAACGGAGAGCGTGACTATGAGTCCGCCCGCAAAGATGCTCCGGCAGAGAAAGCCGAGCGTGCAGATGACCAGCCCCAGGAAGGCCGCAGTTGCGACGGCCCGGGGCGTAAAACCGAAAAGCAGCGCTGCGGCGTCTGCGAAGCTCTGCGTTGTGATAAGCTCCGAGACCGCCGTCAGCACCCAACCGGCCGCAAAGGCCGAGGCTGCGGAACAGGCCACTGCCCGCTCCCGCCCCGGTCTGCGCCGGGCGCCGGGAAGTTTCATTTCATTCTTCCTCAGTAGGCAAGCCTCTCGCTGAGGTAGGCGACGAGCTCGCTTATGGGCAGGCGGACCTGCTGCATGCTGTCGCGCTCACGGACGGTGACGCAGTTGTCCGCGGGCGTCTCGGCGTCGCCGACGGTGGTGAAGTCGACGGTCACGCAGAAAGGCGTGCCGATCTCGTCCTGGCGGCGGTAGCGCTTGCCGATGGAGCCGGTGTCGTCATAGTCGCACATGAAGTGCTTGGAGAGCTCGGCGTAGAGCTCCCTGGCCGGGCCGGCGAGGACTTCCTTCTTGGAGAGGGGCAGCACGGCAACCTTCATGGGCGCCAGCGCCGGGTGCAGGTGCAGCACGACGCGGGTGTCGTTCTTCGCCGCGTCCACGACCTCCTCGTCGTAGGCGTCCGCGAGGAAGGCGAGGGTCACGCGGTCCGCGCCCAGAGAGGGCTCGACGACGTAGGGGATGTAGTGCTCGTTCTTCTCCTGGTCGAAGTAGCTGAGGTCCTGGCCGGAGTGCTCCTGGTGCTGGGTGAGGTCGTAATTCGTCCTGTCGGCCACGCCCCAGAGCTCGCCCCAGCCGAAGGGGAACAAATACTCGAAGTCCGTCGTCGCTTTGGAGTAGAAGGAAAGCTCTTCCTTCTCGTGGTCACGCAGGCGGAGGTTCTCCTCGTGCATGCCCAGGCCGACCAGCCAGTCGCGGCAGAAGCCGCGCCAGTAGGCGAACCACTCGAGGTCAGTGTCGGGCTCGCAGAAGAACTCGAGCTCCATCTGCTCGAATTCGCGGGTGCGGAAGGTGAAGTTGCCGGGGGTGATCTCGTTGCGGAAGGACTTGCCGA
>CAUAHS010000183.1 GCA_958428885.1 uncultured Eubacteriales bacterium | reverse complement strand
ACCCCCGGCCTTCTGGTCCGTAGCCAGACGCTCTATCCAGCTGAGCTAACGGCGCTCATCCAGCGCCTTAATATATTAGCACAGCCGGACACGCATTGCAAGTACTTTTTCGCCTTTTTTGCCGATTATTTCATCATCGCATCCGTGATGTTCTCGGCCAGCTCGCCGGCGGCTTTCAGAGCCTTGCCCACGACGTTGGTGTTCTTGCGCTTCGGCGCGAGCGCCATGCCCACCGAGGCGCCTATCGCGAGACCCATGCCCATGCCCTTGAGAAATGACGTGTTCTGCATCTTTTTCGCCCTCCGTTTCTTTGTTTGCGCTCTTATTATGTCCCGGTCGTTGAATAATATTTGCCCCCGCGCTCGGCTTGTGTTATACTTCTTTATTATTGATTTAAACTATGGTCAAAAAAGGAGCGATATCAACATGCTCTTTCGCATACTCGCAGTAGGCGACGTGGTCGGAAATCCCGGCCTTGATTTCACGGCAAAAAATTTGCGGCGCATCAAAAAAGAGGTAGGCGCCGATTTCGTCGTCGTCAACGGCGAAAACGCAAACGTCGTCGGCGTGACGCCCAAACAGTGCGACTCTCTGCTCGCAGCCGGGGCGGACGCCATCACCCTCGGGAACCACACCTGGACCCGCTGGGAGCTCCAGCCCTACCTGGATGAGAGCCCCTCCGTCCTGCGCCCTGCCAACTATGCACCGCAGTGTCCAGGCCGGGGTGCAGCCAGCTTCCGGACCCCCTTCGGCCCGGTACTGGTGGTGAACCTGCTCGGGCGCTTCACGCTCGACCCCAACACCGACAGCCCCTTTCTCACCGCCGACGCCCTGCTTGAGGGGGCGGAAGCGAAGATGATACTCGTCGACTTCCACGCCGAGGCCACCAGCGAGAAGCTCGCCATGGGCTATTACCTTGACGGCCGGGTCTCCGCCGTCTGGGGCACGCACACCCACGTGCAGACCTCGGACGCACGCATCCTGCCGCACGGCACGGGCTATATAACCGACCTCGGCATGACCGGTCCTGCCGAGTCGGTCATCGGAATCAAGCCGGAGCAGTCGATAGGCAAGTTCCTCGGCGACGTGCCGCGGCGTTATGACTGTGCGTCAGGCCCGGCCAAGCTCGAGGGCGCGGTGTTCGAGCTCGATTCCGAGACGGGCGCCTGCCTCAAGGTCGAGGCGGTGAGGTACACATGATACGCATACTCCACGCTGCGGACCTGCACCTCGATTCCCCCTTCGAGAGTCTGCCGGAGGAAAAGGCCGCCCTGCGCCGCTCCGAGCAGCGCTCTCTGCTCCGCTCCCTGGCCCAGCTGAGGGCGGAGGCGGGGGCGGAGCTTGTGCTGCTCTCCGGCGACATCTTCGACAGCGGCCGCACCTGGCCCGAGACGGAGGATGCGCTCCGCCTCGCGCTGGCGGAGATGGAGGTGCCTGTGTTCATCTCGCCCGGCAACCACGACTTTTTCCGCCCCGGCGGGCGTTGGCAAAGGCTGTCCCTGCCGGAAAACGTGCACATTTTCGCCTCCCCGAAGCTTGAGGCCGTAGAGCTGCCTGAACTCGGCGTACGAGTCTGGGGCGCAGCCTTCACGGACACGGTGTCGGCTCCGCTGCTCGCGGACTTTCAGGCGCCTGAGCCCGGTTCTGCGCTCGACATAATGTGCTTGCACGGCGAGGTGGGCGTGGCGAATTCGCGCTACGACCCCATCTCCGAGGCCGAGCTCGCCCAGAGCGGCATGACGTACATAGCTCTCGGTCACACGCACGCCTTCAGCGGGCTGCGCCGTGCCGGGAACAGCTTCTACGCCTGGCCGGGCTGTCCCGAAGGGCGTGGCTTCGACGAGACCGGCGACAAGGGCGTCATCATCGCCAACGTCGAGTCTGGAAATGTCTCCGCCCGCTTCGTCGCCGTCTGTACGCGGCGATACGAGGTGCTGCACGTGGACGCTGCGGAGCTTGAGAGCTTCCGCCTGCCAGATGGTGCGGAGCGGAATATATATAAGGTGATAATCGAAGGCGAGACGGACTCTCCCCCCGACCTCACGGCGCTGCGCCGAGCCCTTGAGGGCGGCTGCTTTGCCTTGCGTCTGCGTGACGAGACTCGTCTGCGCCGGGACGTCTGGGCCCGGGCAGAAGAGGACTCGCTCCGTGGCGCCTTTCTGCGCCGGCTGCGTGAAAAATACGACACCGCCGCCGATGACGCCGAGCGCGAGGCGATAACCCGTGCCGTGCGCTGGGGACTGGCAGCGCTAGACGGCGGAGAGGAGGCCGAGGC
This sequence comes from uncultured Eubacteriales bacterium, assembly GCA_958428885.1. GTDB lineage: Bacteria > Bacillota > Clostridia > Oscillospirales > Oscillospiraceae > Scatomorpha. Next base: position 1,974 of record CAUAHS010000183.1, on the reverse strand, counting down.
CATATGATCATCCGCAGCATGAGGGCAGATTTCGGCTGCCTCGAGGGCAAGTCGCTCGAGCTCGAACCGGGCCTCAACATCATCCGCCAGCCCAACGAGAGCGGCAAGAGCACCTGGTGCGCCTTTATCCGAGCGATGCTCTACGGCATCGACACGACCGAGCGGCAAAAGTCGGGTTTTCTGCCGGACAAGCTGCGCTACGCCCCCTGGTCGGGTGTGCCGATGTCCGGTTCGATGGATATAGAATACGGCGGGCGGGAGATCACGCTCACTCGCTCAACGCGGACGGCTTCTGCGCCCATGCGGGAGTTCAAGGCCGTGTACGCAGGTACCGCCGAGCCCGTGCCGGGGCTCACGGGAGCCACGACGAGCGAGACACTCATCGGCGCAGGGCGGGAGGTGTTCCGCCGCAGTGCCTTCATCGGTCAGGGCGAAGCTGCGGTCACCGGCTCGGCGGAGCTGGAGCGGCGCATAGCCGCCGTGGTGTCCACCGGCGAGGAGGGCACCAGCTGTTCCGAGGCGCTCTCCCGGCTCAAGAGCTGGCAGAACCGCCGGCGCAGCCGCAGCCGCATGGGTGCGCTGCCGGAGCTCGAGTCCGAGCTGGCCGACCAGGAACGGCTGCTCGAGCGGGTCTCCGCCGCCTCGGAGAGGCGCGAGGGGCTGCTCTCGGAGCTCGACCGCGCCGAAGCAGAGGCAAAAGTCCAGGCGGAGGCCGAAGCAGAAGCCCGCAGAGCCGCCCGTGCCGCCGCGCGTGAGGCCGTGGACAGGGCCGGAGAGGACGTGCAGCGTCTCGAGGCTGCCCACTCCGCCGCTGTTGCCGAGCGGGCAAGGCGTGAGGCCGCCGCCCAGGCCGGGCCATTCGCAGGCATGGACCCCGACGAAGCCCGCGAGGAGGCCGAGTCCGGTGCGGCCCAGGCCGGGGAACTGCTCTCCGCGTCACGCGCCTCGGTCTCGCGTACGCCGGCGTATATTCTCGCGGTACTCTGCCTTGCCTGCGTCGTTGCCGGTTTCTTCGCCTGGTACGCCTTCATAGGCGCCACAGTGTTCGCGGCTCTGGCTGTCTGGCGCTTTGCTGCTTCGGCAAAAGCCGAAACACGCGCGCGGGAAGCCGCGGCGGAGCGGCACCGTCTGCTCTCTGAGCTTGGCGCAACGGATGAGGCGGAACTTGCCGAATCCGCGCGCGAATACGCGGAACTCTGCGCCGCCGCCGACAAGGCCGCAGGCGCCGAGGAACGTGCCGAGCGCGCGCTCTATGAGGCGCGTGAACGCCGCAAGAAGGCCGAGGCCCGGCTTCTGGAGGAGCCGGAGGTGTCCACGTCCGGCAGCCGGGCCGCCGCGCTGCGCTGTGAGCGGCTGCGTTCGGCCATAGCCGAGCTCGGCGGCACGATAGCCGCAACGGGCGACCCCATGGTCCTTGAGAGCGGCATACTCGAAAAGCGCGAGCGCATTGCGGAGCTGGAGGCGCAGTATGAGGCCATCAGCCTCGCCGCACAGACGCTCAGCGACGCGGACGCAGAGCTGCAAAGCCGCTTTTCACCCGCGCTGGGCCGCCGTGCGGCGGAGTACCTCTCCCGAATGACCGGCGGCAAGTATACGGATGTGGCCGTGGCGCGGGACTTCTCGGTCCTGCTGCGGCGCACGGGTGAGGCTGCGCCGAGGCAGGCGCTGTATCTCAGCGCGGGCACGGCGGACCTCATGTACCTCGCCGTACGCCTGGCAATCGTGGACCTCACTCTCCCCGGCGACGAGCCCTGCCCCATCGTCCTGGACGACGCGCTGGTCAACCTCGATTCCGAACGCCGCGAGGCGGCGATGGAGCTCCTGGGCGAGATCGCAAAAGAGCGGCAGATAATTTTGTTTACGTGCAGTTGAAAAAATTCATATAGTTTGGAGATGTCAGTTATGAGATTTGAAGTTTCCCCCGCCGTATTTGAGCTTTTGCCGGACGCCTGCTTCGGCGTCGTCGCCGTCAAG
>CAUAHS010000182.1 GCA_958428885.1 uncultured Eubacteriales bacterium | reverse complement strand
ACCGTTTCTTTGGGCAAGGACCAAAGAAATGGGGTCGAAAAGGCACTCCGGGGTCAAAATCTCGAGAAACACAACGGCGCACACGAGCAAGCGCAAGAAGGGGGAACCCCCGGCGAGGGTTCCCCCTTGGACCCCCTCCTGCGCTTTAATAAGCAAAAGAGGGTTTCGCGCTCTGCGGAGCGCGACCAGAGGCTTTGCCTCTGGACTCCACCGCCTTTGAAAAGGCGGGCGAAACTTTCAAACGCGCGCTTTGCGCGCGGGTGCGAACGTGCCACCCGACGGGCAGGGTAACCGCTCACGTGCGGAGCAACGCATCGAACATCGCGAGTACGGTACAGTCTAGCGCCAAAAAGCGCGTTTCTTTGGGGCTCCACCCCGGTCCGTCGCCAACGCAACGGCGCACGCGCAGAAACGTAAGAAGAGGGAACCCCAGGCGGGGTTCCCTCTTTGATGACGCTTTGTTTGGTTTACATAATAATGCACTTTTTCGGGCAGACGTCGCGGCAGGTGCCGCAGGCGAGGCATTTGTCCTCGTCCAGGGTCCAGGTCTTGGCCGCACGGTCCACGGTCAGGGCCTCGGCGGGGCACTTTTTGGCGCACAGCGTGCAGTACACGCACTTGGCCGGGTCCTGGACGGGCTTGCCGTCGTCGCGGGGCTTCGGCCCCTCCGCCGCGGGCTCTTCGCCGCAGGCGGCCGGGGGCGCCTTTTTCACCGGCTTCTTCTTGAGATATGTGCCGGTCACGACGAGGTCGTCCTCGCAGCGCGCCACCATGTGGTAGTCCTGCGTCAGCTCTATGGCCTTCTTCACGCAGAAGTCGGCGCAGGTGTTGCAGAACGTGCAGGAGCCGAGGAAAAACTTCCGCGTCACAAGCAGACCCTCCTCCGTCTCGACCGAGGTCGTCGAGATGGCGCCGCCCGCGCAGACGCGCTCGCACATGCCGCAGCCGATGCACCTGTCCGCGTGGAACACGATGCGGCCACGGTAGCCCTCGGGCGCCTCCTTCGGCGTGAAGGGGTAGCCCTCGGTGCTCGGCTTGGAGAACAGGCCGCTCACGGCCTCCTTCAGAAAGGGTATCATTCCTTGGCCCCCCTTTTCTCCTTGAGTATCTGCGTCGCCAGCGCCAGGCCGTCGATGATCGCCTCCGGCTTCGGGGCGCAGCCCGCGATGGACACGTCGATGTCCACGTACTTATCCAGCGGGCCCACGACCGAATAGCTGCCCTTGAACACGTTGCACGAGCGCGGACAGCTGCCCAGGGTCACGATGACCTTTGGGTCCGGGACCTGCTCTATCGTGCGCAGCACGCGGTCCTTGGACTGGGCGGTGACCGGTCCGGACACGACCACTATGTCCGCGTGCCTAGGCGTGCCCGCCAGCTTGAAGCCCAGGCGCTCTGCGTCGTACCTCGGGGTCAGCACGGCGACGAGCTCTATGTCGCAGCCGTTGCAGCTGCCGGCGTTGATGTGGAACAGCCAGGGGGATTTGGCTGCGGAATTGTCTATGAGTTTTTTGAACATCCTTCCGCCTCCTTACACTATCCACACGAGGATGAGGCTCACGAGCGCCAGCCCGCTGACCACCGTCCAGAAGAACTTGAAGAGCTGCTCCACGCGGAAACGGGCCATGACGGCGTGGGTCAGCGTCATGCTCACGACGGTGACCACCGTGCAGAACACCAGCGCGATGATGACGTCGAGCCAGAGCATCCCCGTGGTCACTCCGCCGAGGAACAGCGCGGTGAAGAGCGCCGTCATGATGAACATCTTGATGCAGTGCGAGAGCTTGAACACCGCGAGCGGTGCGCCGCTGTACTCGACCAGCGGACCCTCACAGATCTCGGTCTCGGCCTCGCCCACGTCGAAGGGGTGGGCGCCGACCTCACAGGGGATGACCAGCAGCATCGCCGCCGCAGCCGGGATGAGCCGCCAGTCGAGGATGAACGGCCCGGTGAGCTGCTGGATGACGGTTATCTGCTCCATGGAGAAGGTGACGTAGCCGTAGCCAGCCGCCCTGCCCACGGCCAGCAGCACCAGGATGAGCGGCAGCTCGCAGCTCATGATGGACACCATGGAGCGCGAGACGCCGACGCCCGCAAAGGGCGAGCCGGAGGCAGAACCGCCGAAGATGATGGCGAGCGAGGGTATTGCGAGCAGGTAGAGGATGACCACCGTGTCCGCCACGCCTCCGAAGGCCTGCAAACCGCCGAGCGGGATGAAAAGCGCCGTCACGACGAGGCTGATGAGGCCCACATAGGGCGCCGCAAGGAAGGTCACCCTCGCCGCACCCGCCGGGACGATGGTCTCCTTGCCCAGCAGCTTGAAGAAGTCATAGGTGGGCTGCAATATGGGCGGGCCGACGCGCTTCTGCATCCGGGCAAGGAGCTTTCTGTCGACTCCCGCGAGCCATAGGCCGAACACGGAGGCGAACAAAAGTCCGGGGAAAATGAGGATATAGACCGCTTTTATCAGTATTTCCATCTCTCGTCCACCCCCTTACATGAATGCGAAACAGTACAGGATGATCACCGCGAGCGCCGTCACGCCCCAGAGGACGTAGTCGTTGGTGACGCCGCTGTGCGCCCTGGACATGAAGCCGAGGTAGCCCCTCAGGTTGTGCTTGAAGCCCCAGAAGAGGTCGCCGCCCGCGACGTGGGAGTACTCGGGCACCTCGCCGCCGAAGAACACGGCGTGCTTGCTGTCCGCCTCGCAGCTGACCGGACCGCGGTCACGCTTGAAGATGACAGTGACCAGGAACACGGCGGCGAGCACGACGACGAAGAGGATGAGCCAGTTCACCGGGCTCCACGCGCCTATGGACATGAGCTGCGGACTTGCGAGATAGCCGGTGTCCGTGATGTTGGCGGCGGCGTAGCCCTCGCCCATGGCGGCGTCTATGTAGCCGGGGAAGTTGATGACGGCGCTGGTGGCCGGGCCGATGATGTACTTTATCATGGTGTTCGGCGCAACGCCCGTGAACACGCAGAGCGCCGCCATTATCCACATCGGTATGCGCATGGAGAGCGGCGTCTCCTTCACGTTCTCGAGCTCGAGCGGGAGCTGGCCGAAGAACACGGACTGCCCGACCTTGATGAAGGACGCGAGCGTCAGCACGCTGGTCACGACGCAGACGACGGTGACGAGGGCGTAGCCGATGCTGCCCGTCTCGGCGGCCTTTTCAAAGGTGGCCTGATAGATGAGCCACTTCGAATAGAAGCCGTTGAAGGGCGGGATGCCGCTGATGGAGAACGCTCCGATGAGGAAGAGCGCCGCAGTTTGGGGCATCTTCCGCGCCAGGCCGCCGAGCTTTTCGAGGTAGGTGATGCCCGTGGCGTAGAGCACGGCGCCGGCGGTGAGGAACAAGAGGCCCTTGAAGAGCGTGTGGTTTATGGCGTGGTAGAGGCCGCCCGCGATGCCGAGCGCGGTGCACAGGCCGAGGCTCGTGAGGATGTAGCCTATCTGCGAAATGCTGTGGAAGGCCAGCAGGCGCTTGAAGTCGTGCTGGTTGAGGGCCATGGTCACGCAGACGAACATGGAGAGGCAGCCTATGAGCACAAGGCCGGTCTGCATGGCGGGCAGGCCCATGCTGCGGAAGAGGAAATAGCTCACGCGGATGATGCCGTATACGCCGGTCTTGGTGAACACGCCGGAGATGAGCACGGAGACCGAGCTCGGTGCGGCGCCGTGGGCGTCCGCGGCTATCGGGTGGAAGGGGAACATGAAGCTCTTGCAGCCGAAGCCGGTGAAGAGCAGGGCGAAGGCGAGCACCATCGTCGGGTTCAGGCGTCCCGGCAGCAGCGCCGAGATCTGGGCGAGGTTCAGCGTGTGGCACTGGGCGTACACCAGCGCGGTGCCTAGCAGCACGCAGGTGGAGCCGATGGAGCCGACGACGAGGTACTTGAAAGCCGCCTCGCGCGCGTTGGGGTTCCAGCTGCGGAAGGCAGTGAGGCCCACGGCGGCGAAGGTCATGACCTCCAGCATGACGTAGATGTTGAAGAGGTCGCCCGAGAGGACGATGCCCATGACGCCGCCCGCGAGCATGAGATAGAGCGTGAAGTAGCCCCCGCGCGCGTCGTCCTGCTTCATGTACCGGTACGAGTAGAAGCAGGAGCAGGCCACGGCGATGGCGACGAGCAGGCCGAAGAACAGGCTCAGCGCGTCCACCTCTATGGCGATGCCGATGGCGTAGCCGTTCACCGGCTCCCAGTTGCCCATCCAGTAGACGATTATCTCCCCGTCCACCATGACGGGCTT
>CAUAHS010000181.1 GCA_958428885.1 uncultured Eubacteriales bacterium | reverse complement strand
CCTTCTGCTTCTTAGCTTTTGGTGCGCGAGGCGGGACTTGAACCCGCACGTGCGTAGTGCACACTAGAACCTGAATCTAGCGAGTCTGCCAATTCCACCACTCGCGCATTTGGAATGCTCGATTATAATAGCACTTGCGCGGGGAAATGTCAATAAAAAGTTCGCCGTTATTGACACGTCATGCGCAAAAGTGATAACATGGGTCCGCGCCGGTGTGGTGGAACTGGCAGACACCTGGGACTTAAAATCCCATATCCGCAAGGATGTACGGGTTCGAACCCCGTCACCGGCACCAGGCAGCCCCTGTTTTCAGGGGCTGTTTTTTTATTTGCTTCGCTTCAAAGCCGGCTCGTGCTTCGGCCGGTTATCAAGTTCGGCAGGGTTGTATAACTCTGCACCCTCAGTTCCGGTTTCTTCAGCTCCTGAAGCAGCTGCTTTGCCGCCGCCCGGCCCATATCGCGCACGTCTATCTGCACGATGGTCGGCTCCGGCGTTATCAGCCCGCTGTACGGATAGCGGTCAAAGGTTATGAGCTGCAAATCGCCAGGGATATCCAGCTCCAACTCTCCCGCTGCAAGCGTCAGCGCATAGGCCAGCAAGTTTGTACTGCATACCACGGCTTCCGGCCGTTCCGGCCTGTCCAACAGCTCCATGGCGGCCGCCCGGCCTGCTCCCAAAGAACCGTCCGTGTGCTTCACCCAGTCACGGCGGTATTCCAGCCCTGCGTCCGTCATGGCCATGCGAAAACCCGTCAGGCGCTGGTTCGAAATGCCGTCCGACTCTCTCTCCCCGATAAAGGCGATGCGCCTGCATCCGCAGTCGATCAGGTGCTCGCAGGCTATGCGCCCGCCCAGGGTATGGTCCGTGTCTACCCAGTTCAGGCGCACGTCGCTCGGATGGCCGATGACGATGTGCGGAAACTTCCGGGCGATAAGCAGCGAAGCTATCGGTCGCGTCAGAGCCCCGCCGTGGACTATGAGTCCGTCGAAGGCACGGGAGAGGATCATTCGCTCCACGTCCGCGCTGAGCGAATCTAACAGCGTCATGGCGTAACCCTTCCCGCAGAGCGCCGTCTGTACGCCGCACATGATGTCGAACAGGTGCGGGTTCGTATATGGCGCCGCCTCGTCCAGCTCTGCGAGGAAGCCTATACACCGCGCGCTCTTTCGGGCAAGACTCGCCGCCCGGCTGTTCGGCGCATAGTCAAGCGCGCGCATGACCTCTTCCACTCGGCGTGCTGTCCCCTCGGATATGCCCGGTGCGCCATTTATGACTTTGGACACTGTGGCGATGCTCACCCCGGCTTCACGCGCCACATCCTTTATTGTGACCGCCATCTCCATCCCTCCTCTCCAATATAGTATAACGTTTTCACAAATAATTCAAGTCCAATTTGCCTTATTTTGTTGACTTTAGTGAGACATCTATCTATAATCAGCCTTAACAGAGCCGGCAAAGCACTTCCGGCGAATAAAAAAGTGTAAAACGTTTTACTAAAAATGAGAATGGAGGATTAAAATGAAGAAACTCATAGCCCTTCTGCTTTCCGCAGCGCTGCTGCTCGGGCTGCTTGCCGCCTGCGGCACCACCGAGCCCCAGGAGTCTCCCGATGCCCCGCCTGCCAGCGAGCCGGCAGAGACAGCCGGGACCGAGACGCCTGCGGAACCCGTTGAACTCAAGATCTGGCACGACGGTGATGAAGCAATCATGCAGACGATAGCCGATACGATCAACCCCATGCTCGTCGAGAGCGGGGTGAGCGTCGTCTTTGAGAAGCGCACCGGCCTCTCCGACCAGCTCAAGCTCTACGGCGGCGACCCCGCCAACGGACCTGACATGTACTTCTACGCACACGACAGTCTTGGCACCTTCGTCGCCATGGACATCCTCTCCCCCCTCACCGACCTCGTGGACGAGAGCGTCTGGGCCGGTGACCTCGACATGACCGTTCAGGCCGGCCAGATAGGCGGGGTGCAGTACTTCCTGCCCGTGTATTTCGAGACGCTGCTCTTCATCTACAACAAGGAACTCTGGCAGGGCGACATTCCCGCCACGACCGAGGAGCTCTACGAGTACATGGTAGCGAACACTGACACTGCCGCTGGCACCTATGCCGTCGTGAATCAGCACTCCACGGCCTACAACGTCTCCCCCATCATAAACGGCTTCGGCGGCTACATAATTGACGAGAACGCAAACCCCGGCCTCAATGACCCCAAGACCATCGAGGCAGTTGAATACAACAAGAAATTTGCCGCGCTGGAGGCCGACGGCGACTACAACACCGTGACCACCCTCTTCAACGAGGGAAAAGCCGCCGCAATAATTGGCGGCCCCTGGCTTGTCGCCGGCATACGTGCCGCCGGCATCGACTTCGGCGTGGCCTCGCTCTCCGACATGACTCTGCCCAACGGCAGCGCGCTCGCACCGTACTCAGGCGTTCAGGGCGTGGGCGTCATGAAGACCGCCGCAGAGTCCAAGGGTGACGCCATCGCGCTCGTGCTTGAGGCGCTCGCTTCGCCCGAGGTGGGTATTGCACTTGCCAAGAGCAGCGGCTGTGCCCCTGCCTGCGCCGCAGCCTACGACGATCCCGACGTAGCCGCCGATGAGATCATCGCCGCCATCGGCCACACCGCCGAGACCGCACAACCCATGCCGAACATCGCCGAGATGAGTGTCATGTGGGGTCCCGCCGAGAGCATGCTCGCTGCTGTAAACAAGAACGGCGAGGACGTCTCCTCCGCCGCAGAGACGGCTCAGGCCGCCGCCTTGCAGGCGATAGCGGATATGCAGTAAAATAATACAACAGACCCGAAGCAGTTGGGGCGGCGTTCTCACGCCGCCCCGTATTTGGAGGTGAGGCAATGCTCAGACGCAGGACAAAGCCGTGGTTTTACTGTGCCCCGGCGCTCTTGCTGATACTCATCATAATAGTCTTCCCCATCGCCTACACCGGCTACATATCGCTCACGAACATGAACCTCTACCACTGGCAGGACTACGAGGTCATCGGTCTGGGCAACTATGCCCGAGCGCTTTTCAAGCTCGACTCCGGCTTTCTCGCAGCGCTAGGCACGACGATACTGTGGACGGTGCTCAACATGGCGATACAGCTTGCGCTGGGTTTCCTCATTGCGCTGGGTCTTAACGCGCCGAAGCTCAGGCTCAGCCGCCTCTACAAGACCCTGCTCATGGTGCCTTGGGCGATGCCTGCGTACATCTCGATCCTGCTCTGGCGCGTGGGCATGTTCAACACAGAGCTGGGGCTCCTGAACAAGTGGCTCGCGGCGTTGGGGATCGGTAAGGTTGACTTCCTTGCCAACAACACGGCGGCCTTTCTCTCATGCATGGCGCTGAACCTCTGGATGGCACTGCCCTTCATGATATCCACCATAGACGGCGCCTTGCAGAGCGTGGACCGCAGTCTATATGAAAGCGCAAGGCTCGACGGAGCCGGATTCTGGCGGCAGACGGCAAGCATCACCGTCCCGAGTATCCGCCCCGTCATAGCGCCCGCCGCCGTCATGACGACCTTCATCACCTTCAAGCAGTTCGACATCATCTACCTGCTAACACAGCAGCGCGGCTATATGACGGGTGCCACGCTGAACACCGTTATAACCTATGCGCACCAGAACGCCTTTGCCTCGAACAATTACGGCCTTTCGAGCGCGGTAAGCATGCTGCTCTTCGTGATAATCATCATTTTCTCCTTTGTCACGAACCGCAGTCTGAGGGAGGATTGAGCATGAAACAGAAAACCAGGGAACGCCTCGGCTATGCTGTGCTGAACGCGGCTTTCGTCCTGCTCTGCCTCGTGACGCTCGTCCCGATACTCTACGCCGTCTCGGTATCCTTCTCGGGCGCCGGCGCTTCCCTCTCGGGGGACTTTTCATTCATTCCCGAAAACCCCAGCTTCGAGAACTACCGGGCCATCCTCTTTGATGAGCCCTTTCTGCTCTGGTTGAAGAACTCGCTGCTTCTGAGCGCGGGGACGGTGCTCGTCGCCATGCTCTGCGCCGTGACAGCTGCCTATGCCTGTTCACGCTGGCGGTTCAGGGGCCGGAGAGCGGTGCTCCGGGTGCTCTTGGTGCTCAACGCCTTTCCGCAAGTACTCTCGCTCTTTGCGTATTACCGCATACTGCGCCTCGGCGGGTTGCTCAACTCCCATGCGGGGTTGATACTCATCTACGCGGGCAGCATGTGCGTCTTTGCCGTTTGGAACATGAAGGGCTATTTCGACACCATCCCCTTCGAAATAGAGG
>CAUAHS010000180.1 GCA_958428885.1 uncultured Eubacteriales bacterium | reverse complement strand
ACCCCGGCTCCTTCACCGTGCCGTGATAGCTGCCGAACAGCGTCAGCACCAGCGCCTCGTTCGGGCGCACGGTCTTGAGGCCCGCAAAGCAGATGCAGTCCGCAATGAGCAATATCGGCCCGACTATGATCGCAAGCACGCCGAAAAGCGGGCTCCAGCTCAGCAGTATCACACCGCCCACCATCAGCACTATTGAAACCGCTATAAGTACCAGCTCAAGTATGAGTGCCGGTATCCCGTGCGCCGGCTGAAGCACCCGCTCCTGTATGTCGGTATTTTTCATAGTCTCTGTCTCCTTGATATCAAAATGATATCATAACAATACCACATGTTTCCTCCCCTGTCAACCCAGTTTCCGCACGAAGGAGAACTCCTCCTGTGCGGGCGGGACGGCCATTTCCGGGTCCGCGAAAACTGCGCCACGGAGCACTGAGGACGCGCCGAAACGACCTCTCAGGCGGTCCACAGCGGCGTCGAGCCGGCGCTGGCGCTCAAGGTCGGCCCGGTCTGTGAACATGTCGAGCTGCTCCGGCGCGGCGGCCGGTATAAGCTCCTCGGCTCTGACAGCGAGGCTGCGCAGGGGGTTCGGCCAGCTGTGCGCCTCGCCCAGCAGGGAGAGTGCGGTGCTGACCAGCTCCCGGTCGCAGTCCGTGTACCGCTCCAGGCGGCGGCGGTGACTTATCCAGTGCAGCTCGGGAGAGCGGAGCTCCAGCGTCATCACGCCCGCACGCATGCCCGTTCGCCTGAGCCGTGCTCCGACGCACTCGCAGAGGCTCACGATCACCGGCATGGCGTCCTCCAGGGAGTGCATGTCCCTCGGCGTCGTGGTGCCGTTGCCCACGCTCTTGGCCGGGGCGTACTCACCCTCGCGCAAGACCGGGGAGTTGTCCAGACCGTTTGCGTAGGCGTGCAGCACCTCGCCCATCTTGCCGAGCCGGAGCTTGAGCACCCGCTCCTCCGTCCGCGCGATGTCGCCTATCGTGTGTATGCCCAGAGCGGCGAGGCGCACGCGGGTGGAGCGGCCGACGAACAGCAGCTCCTCCGCAGGCAGCGGCCAGACGATGTCCCGGAAGTTGCCGCGGTCTATGACCGTCACGGCGTCGGGCTTTTTGTAGTCCGAGCCGAGCTTGGCGAAAACCTTGTTCCACGACACTCCGACGCTGACCGTAAGCCCCAGCTCGCGTTTCACCCTTGCGCCTATCTCCCGCGCTGCGCTCTCACCCTCGCCCGCTCGCAGGCAGCCCGTGATGTCAAGCCAGCTCTCGTCTATGCCGAAGGGCTCCCGCCGGTCCGTGTACTCCGAGTATATCCGCTGCACCTCGCGCGAATAGTGGATGTACCGGTCGAAGTGCGGCGGGATGACGACAAGCTCGGGACAGAGGCTCCGGGCCTGCCACAGCGTCATGCCCGTCTTTACCCCGGCCCTCTTTGCCTCCTCAGTCTTGGCCAGGACTATGCCGTGACGCCGCTCCTCGTCCCCGCCCACGGCCACTGGTCTGCCCCTCAGCTCCGGCTGAAACAGCAGCTCCACGCTTGCGTAGCAGGCGTTGATGTCCGAATGTAAAATGACCCTATCCATATAAGATATTTTACTATCTCATACGGATAGAGTCAAGCGTAAACTATCTTGTTAAGATATTTTCCAGCTCATCCACTGTCTTGGCAAGATATATTGCCCCGGCGGAGAGGAGCTCGCCCGGCTCGGCGTAGCCCCAGGCGACGCCGATGCAGGGGATGCCGCATTTTTTGGCGCCGTTGACGTCGTTGTCGCGGTCGCCCACCATGACGGCGTCCTCGGAGCCGTAGCGCTCCAGGAGCTCGGCGATGACCTCCCACTTCTGGCTCCTTGTGCCGTCGAACTCGCTGCCGAGCACGTCGTCGAAGAGGCCGCCCAGGCCGTTGCGCCCGAGGATGTCCACGGTGAACTTTGTGGGCTTGCCGGTGGCGATGACGACCTTGCGGCCGCTTTTTTTGAGCCGCTCCACCAGCTCCGGCACCCCGGGGTAGACGGAGCACTCGTTGAGGCCCTCTTTGGAATACCGCTCGCGGTATTTGGCGGTCATGGCCCGGCCCGTGGCCTCGTCCACGCCGTAGCGGCGCATGAAAGTCTCCGTCAGCGGCGGGCCGACGAAGCAGCGCAGCGCCTCGAGCTCCGGCTCGTGATAGCCGAAGGCCTCCGCCGCGTACTGCACGCTCTTGAGGATGCCCTCGCCGGTATCGAACACTGTGCCGTCAAAATCAAATAGAATAGTCTTATACACGCTCTCACCTCGCTTTTGGGATTATACCTTGCCCCGTGAGCGTTGTCAATCGGGCTGCGGGCGGCATAAGTTGTAGGGAAAACGTGTTTGAGGGGTATGCATATATGGAAAAGCAGCTTATAACGCGCTGGTTTCTCGGCTCCAACTCGGTAAGGGGCTTCTGCTCGCTCTACGACGGCTACTGCCGGGGCGAGGGCGATTTTCTGCGGGTGATAAAGGGCGGACCCGGCTGCGGCAAGTCCAGCTTCATGCGCCGCATAGGCGAGGCGGCCTCGGGCAAGGGCCTTGACGTGGAATACATCCACTGCTCCGGCGACCCGGACTCGCTCGACGGTGTGTACATCCCCGCGCTCCGGCTCGGCTATGTGGACGGCACGGCACCGCACGTCATGGACCCGGCCTGTTTCGGCGCAACGGGCGACTATCTGAACCTCGGCGCCTTCTGCGACTGCGTGCGCTCCCGCACCGCGGCGGCGCAGCTTGAGGCCCTGACCGGGGCATACAGGGCGCACTATGCCAGGGCCTATTCCCTGCTGGCGGCTGCCGGTGCCGCCGCCACCGGACCCTCGGGGGCGTATCTCGCCGCCGGTGACCGCGAGGCGACTGGAAAACGCGCGCGGGCCATGGCCGGACGAGAGCTGCCGCGCTCCGGCAAGGGCGCCGGGCGGGGGCGCTCCGTGCGCCGCTTTCTCGGCGGACCGACCTGCAAGGGCAGGGTATTCTGCACTGAGACGCTGCCGGCGCTCTGCAAGCGCGTCTACCGGCTCGAGGGCCGCTTCGGTCTGGCCTCAGTGTTCATGGAGGTCATGGCGGAGGAGGCGCTCTCGCGCGGGCTGGACGTTCTGCTCTGCCCTCACCCGCTGCTGCCGGATACGCTCGAGGCGATGGCGATACCCGCGCTGGGTCTCGGCTTTGCCGCGGATCTGCGTGACGAGACGGCTCTTCCGGAGACCTGCCGCTGCCTGCACCTCGACCGCCTGCCCGCCGCAGCGGAGGACCGGGCGGTTCGCCGGGCGCTGAAGGCCGAGGCACACATGACCGCCGGCCTCTGCGATATGGCGGTGCTCAGTCTTGCCGCCGCCAAGGCGCTGCACGACGAGCTGGAGGCGGTCTACCGCCCCTTTGTGGACTTCACCGGCCTCACCGACGCCGCAAACCGCGAGATCGCCAGGCTCGGCCTCGCCTGAGCGCTGTGCCCGCGCCGTTTCAAGACGGCGCGGGCAAACTCCCCTTGATAAACGCCCCCGGGCTGTGGTATGCTGGGGTGTAAAACTTCCCGGGGAGAGAACGCTAATGATAACTGTTGAGAATCTCAGCCTGCAATACGGCGGGCAGGTGCTTTTTTCAAACGTGGATCTGCAATTCACAGCCGGCAACTGCTACGGCATCATCGGCGCCAACGGCGCAGGCAAGTCCACCTTCCTCAAGATACTCTCGGGCGAGATAGACTCCACCAGCGGCCACGTCTATGTGGACCCCAAGGCTCGCATGTCCGTGCTCAAGCAGAACCAGAACATGTACAACGACCACACGGTGCTCGAGACGGTCATCATGGGCAACATGCGCCTCTACGAGTGCGGCAGGGAGAAGGACGCCATCTATGAGAAGGCCGACTTCACGGACGAGGACGGCATCCGCGCCAGCGAGCTCGAGGAGGAGTTCGCCGAGCTGGGCGGCTGGGAGGCTGAGAGCGACGCCGGCCGCATCCTCCAGGGCCTCGGAGTGGACACGGAGTTCCACGGCACGCTGATGGGCGACATGGACCCCCGCCTCAAGGTCAAGGTGCTGCTCGCTCAGGCGCTCTTCGGCAAGCCGGACATCATACTGCTCGACGAGCCGACGAACAACCTCGACCTCAAGAGCGTGGTCTGGCTCGAGGACTTCCTCATGGACTACGAGGGCACGGTCCTGGTCGTGAGCCACGACCGCTACTTCCTCAACAACGTCTGCACGCACATCGTCGACATCGACTACGGCAAGATAAAGATGTACGTCGGCAACTACGACTTCTGGTACGAGTCCAGCCAGCT
>CAUAHS010000179.1 GCA_958428885.1 uncultured Eubacteriales bacterium | reverse complement strand
CGTCAAGGAGCCGCGCCTCGTCGGCGGTGTCTATGCCGTCCACATACACCTTGCCGGAGGTGGGCAGGAGTATGGCGTTCATGAGCTTTGCTAGCGTCGATTTGCCGGAGCCGTTGTGCCCCAGCACGGCGACGAAGCTGCCCTCGGCTATCTCGAGGTCCAGCCCGTGGAGGGTCTCGATCTCGTCGCCGGGGTAGGTGTAGTGCAGGTCCTCTGCCCTGATTATTGGCTGCATATCTCTCTGTTCACTCCCCGCGCTCCCAGCGGCAGGCGGCGCCTGCGGGCAGGCACAGCCCCGTCGCCGTGACGGGCAGGCCCAGCTCCCGGCTCTCCGAGCGGCCGCCGAAGCGCTTTGTAAAGATGCTCTCGCTGATATAGGTCAGCACCGAGGGGGAAAGCCCCGTGGTGTAGGAATTGATGATGACGAAGAGCGGGTCGTCCGACAGCACGCCGGAGACCAGCTTCACAAAGCCCCAGAGGCTCTCCTCCAGCTTCCAGACCTCGCCGCCGGGACCGCGTCCATAGCTCGGCGGGTCCATTATAATCGCGTCATAGCGCCTGCCGCGTCGAATCTCGCGCTCGACGAACTTTGCGCAGTCGTCAACTATCCAGCGCACGGACCGGTCCGCCACGCCGGAGGCGGCTGCGTTCTCCTTGGCCCAGGCGACCATGCCCTTGGCGGCGTCCACGTGGCAGACGGAGGCTCCCGCCGCAAGCGCCGCCACCGTGGCGGCACCCGTGTAGGCGAAGAGGTTGAGCACGCTGATATCCCGCCCTGCCGACCTTATTTTGCGCATGATATAGTCCCAATTTGCGGCCTGCTCCGGGAAAATGCCCGTGTGCTTGAAGTTCATGGGCTTGATGTTGAAGGTGAGCTCCCCATAGCGTATCTGCCAGCTCGCGGGCAGGTGACGCTTGTCCCAGGCTCCGCCGCCGCTCTCGCTGCGGGTGTACTTGCCGTCGCAGTCCCGCCAGCGGGGATCGCGCCGGGGCGTGTCCCATATGGCCTGAGGGTCCGGGCGCACGAGGGTATAGTTCCCCCATCGCTCCAGCTTTTCGCCGCGGGAGCAGTCGATAAGCTCAAAATCTCGCCACTTGTCAGATACCCACATAGCCATGCTCCTTGAAATTCATTGAAATATGATTATAACATGCATCCCTGTCCCGGTCAACAAATCCGCCGGGCCCAAAGCATCAAAAAAGGCGGCAAAAGCCGCCTTTTCACTTGCGAAACTCAGTTTGTGTAGTTCAGAGCCAGGCTGTATACGATGATGGCGTTCACGCTGCCGGAGTTGAGCTGGTCGAAGAGGCTCTGTGTGCCGCCGGAGACGCGTTTTATCTGGCCGAGCCGCTCCATGAGCTTTTCGTTGGAGGCCAGAGCGTCCATGTATTTCTGCTCCACCGTCATGGCCAGCGTGCCGTCCTTGAGGCCACGCAGGCTCTTCGGCCCGCCCTGGGCCAGAGTGACGATGACGATGTCGTTGGTGAGATAGGGCGAGGTGACCTCGTAATCGACGTCCTCGCGCGCCAGCGCCAGGCCGCCCCAGGCGACGTCGATATTGCCGCTGGAGAGCTCCACATAGGCGTTCTCGGCCTTGATGGAGATGAACTTGGCCTCCCAGCCGAGGCGGCTGCACACCTCACGGGCCAGCTCCACGTCGAAGCCGGAATAGGTATCGCCGTCGAGGTAGCTCAGGGGAAAGGCGTCCGCGTCCACTCCGATGAGCAGCGTGCGCGGTGCGGCCTCACCGACCTGGCTGAGAGCGTTGATGTTTTTGGAGAA
Organism: uncultured Eubacteriales bacterium; assembly: GCA_958428885.1. Taxonomy (GTDB): domain Bacteria; phylum Bacillota; class Clostridia; order Oscillospirales; family Oscillospiraceae; genus Scatomorpha. The sequence goes on along the minus strand of CAUAHS010000179.1, from coordinate 2,563 downwards.
GCTGGTCTTGTCCTCGCCGAACCACTTGTAGGCGAGGGCGCCGACCGTGCCGTCCGCCGCCAGGGTCTGGAGCGCGGCGTCGACATAGTAGCGGACGTAGTCGTCCTGCCGGTAGCCGATGGAAAATTCCTGGGTCGAGAGCGTCTCCAGCACGCGGTATCGCCCCACGACCTTGCCGCAGCCCGCCAGCGGGAGCAGCATGCACACGACGAGCAGCAGCGCAGCAAGTTTTATGGACTTTTTCATACGCCGCCCCCTCCGTAAGACAAAGTTGCGCGCGCCTTGCGGCACGCGCAACTATAATAAAGTAAACTTGGCCCTTATTCAAGTGGGAATTTGTAAATAATCGTCGATTACTGCCCATAGCTCGAGAGGAAGCGCCGGGTGCGCTCCATCTGCGGGTTGTCGATTATTTCCGGTCCGCCCTGCTCGACGATGAAGCCGCCGTCCATGAAGATGACGCTGTCGGAGACCTCACGGGCGAAGTGCATCTCGTGCGTGACGATTATCATCGTGGTCCTGCGCTCGGCGAGCTCGCGGATGACCCGGAGCACCTCGCCGGTGAGCTCTGGGTCGAGGGCGCTGGTGGGCTCGTCGAAGCAGAGGATGTCCGGGTGCAGGGCGAGGGCGCGGGCGATGGCGACTCGCTGCTGCTGACCGCCGGAGAGCTGGTGCGGATAGTGTCCCGTGCGGTCCGAGAGGCCCATCGCGGCAAGGAGCTCCAGCCCCTCGGCGTCAATGGACTCGTAAATGGCCTTTTTGTTCTGCTTGAAGTCCGGCCGCTCCTTCGCCAGCAGTTTGCTTGCGAGCGTGACGTTCCCGAGCGCGGTGTACTGTGGAAAGAGGTTGAAGCTCTGGAACACCAGCCCGAAGTGCAGCCTCTTTCGCCGCACGTCGGCCTCTCTCCGGGTGGCAGGGTCCGCCGCGTCGAAGAGCACCTCTCCGCCCACGGCGATGCTGCCGGAGTCCGGCGTCTCCAGGAAATTGAGGCACCTGAGCAGCGTGGTCTTGCCGCTGCCGGAGGAGCCGATTATACTGAGCGCCTGCCCTTTCTCGAGGGAGAAGCTGATATCGTTCAGGACCTTGGTCTTGTCGAAGTGCTTTTCAAGGTTTTTAACTTCCAGTACTGACATTGCAGCGCCCCCTTACCTGAAAAACTCGAGCTTGCGCTCCAGCCTGCCGAGCAGGAAGGAGACGACGCCGTTGAACACGAGGTAGTATACGCCGGTGAAAAACAGCGGCCAGATGAGGCCGGAGTAGCCGTGCGAGCCCTTGAGGAAGGCGTAGCCCGCCCAGATGACCTCCTGATAGGAGATGATGCGCGCGAGGGAGGTGTCCTTGACGAGGGTGATGATCTCGTTCGCCATGGGCGGCACGATGCGCTTTATCATCTGCAGGAGCGTGACGTGGCGGAAGATCTGCGCCTTGGTCATGCCCAGCACCTGGCCGGCCTCCTGCTGCCCGACGGGCACGCCCTGGATTCCGCCGCGGTAGATCTCGGAGAAGTAGCAGGCGTAGTTGATGACGAACATCACCGCCGCCGCGGCAAAGCGGCCCTCGGAGAAGGACCAGGGGTTGTTGTCGAGAATGAAACCGGGCACGTAGAAGATTATGTACAGCTGCAGCATCAGCGGCGTACCGCGGATGATCCAGACCACCAGCCGGCTGAGCAGCGAGATGGGCCGGAAGCCGAGCAGCAGCTTCGCCCAGGCCCTGTATCTTTTGGCCTTGTTCCTGGCCATGTCGCCTGTCAGCACAGCGTCGTCAGGGCCTTTGACGGTCTCCCCGTTCTCGAGGGTCCGGGTGATGGCCTCGCCCCGTGCGAAGTATTTCCGCCCCAGGAAGCCCAGGGGCGCCCAGCGGCTCATGGAGCCGAAGCAGATTATGAGCCCCAGGGGTATGGAGCCTACGAGCGTCACGACAAAGAGCTTGAGCGTCTGCAAAAAGCCCTCGTTGAGCGCGCCTATGACGGTCTGGAACATTTGCTAGGGACCACTCCTATCCGTGCCAAAAGCAGAGGGCTGTGAGTCCTCTGCTTCGGGCTTATTTTCTCGATTTGTTATTCAGGGCTTATTCCTGGGGGATGAGCGCGGCGGTGACGCCGTAGGTGTCGGCGAGGGTCTGCATGGTGCCGTCGGCCCAGGCGGTCACGAAGAACTCGTTGAGCGCGGCGGCCAGGTCGCTGCCCTGGCGGAAGCCGACGCCGTACTCCTCGCTGTTGAGGCTGATGGTGTAGGTGAGGTCGGCGTAGCTGGTGCCCTCGCCCACCATGGCGGCGGCCATCAGGCTGTCGATGATGGCGGCGTCGCAGGTGCCGGAGCTGACCTCGAGCACCGCGGTGGCCTGGTCGACGACCGGGGTGTAGGCAAAGCCGTTCTCAATGGCCATGTCCTCGCCGGCGGAACCGCTCTCGACGGCGAACTGGAGGTCGGCCATGCTGGCGGCGTCCGGGTAATCGTCGGCGATGTCGGCGGGCAGGATGACGACCTGGGCGTTGTTGCAGTAGGCGTTGGAGCACTCCATGGAGGCGAGGACCTCGTCCGTGAGGGTCATGCCGTTCCAG
>CAUAHS010000178.1 GCA_958428885.1 uncultured Eubacteriales bacterium | reverse complement strand
AACTGGGCGTCCAGCTTGGCGCAGGGAGAGGTGGCGGCCGCCGCGCCGGCCGCGGCCGCCCGGGCCCGCAGAGAACCCGGGGCGGCGGGCACATCGGTGCGCACGGCGCCCACGGCCACGTCGATCGCCCCCATGACGTCGCCCAAGGCCGCCCCCGGCGCCACCATGGGATAGACGTTCTGATCGGGAGAAATGGCCACGTCCAAAAGGTAGGGCCCCGCTGCGGCCAGCATGCGCTCGATAGCAGCAGCGACCTCGCCGGGCGCCTCCACGCGCTCGCCCTCCCAGCCGTAGGCCTCCGCCAGCTTCACGAAGTCGGGCACGGGCGCAAGCAGCGTCTGAGAATAGCGCTTGTCGTAGAACAGCTTCTGCCATTGGTGGACCATGCCGAGGCAGCGGTTGTCCAGGATCATGACCTTCACGGGCACGCCGTTGATGGCGGCCGTGGCCATTTCCTGGGAGTTCATCTGGAACGACCCGTCGCCGGCGATGCAGACCACCGTGGCATCGGGGTTCGCCACCGCCGCTCCGATGGCGGCCGGGAAACCGAAGCCCATGGTGCCCAGACCCCCTGAGGAGAGGAAGGTGCGCGGGAACTCCCGGGGCAGGAACTGGTGCGCCCACATCTGGTGCTGGCCCACCTCGGTGGTGACGATGGAGGCCGCCGGATCCAGCTGGCGTCCCAGCTCGGCGATAACGAGCTCGGGGACGATCTCGATGCCGTACTTGGCCGGGTCGAGGCTGTTGAGCAGGTCGATGGCGTCCTGCTTGTTCTTTTCGATGCCGTAATAGCACTTGTCGAGACCGTGCGCAATGCGGACGAGCTCTATGCCCTTCAAAAGCTCTTCCGGATGCTCCAGCATCGTGCGGTGGTCGCCGCAGAGATAGGGTTCGCACTCTGCTCCGTTGATGATGAGCGTGTCCACCTTGCCGCGCGCGCCCTGGATCTTGAACGCCGTCGGGAACATGGCGCCGCCCATGCCGACTACGCCGGCCTCACGGATACGGGCGATTATGGCGTCCGGGTCCTTGAGCTGCTCGGCGGTCAGGGGCTTCATGTCCTCACAGGGAGTGTCCTGAAAGTCGTTTTCAATGACGACGGACATGACCATATCGCCCAGCATGTGCCGCCTCGGCTCAACGGCTATGACCTTGCCGGAGACCGAAGCATGCACCGGGGCGGATACCGGAGCGTCATTCGTGCCTATGAGCTGACCCATCTTCACCGTGTCGCCCACCGCAACGATGGGCTTGTTGGGTGCGCCGATCTGTTGGATCATCGGCAGCACCACGACGCTCGGCGGCGAGATGGTACGCACAGGCGTCTTGCTGGCGGTCTTCGCGTAATCCGGGTGAACACCGCCATAATACTTAAAGGGCATGAGCATCACCTCTCGTAATATTTGACCTCGCAATCGTAACACATTTGTTAATATATGTCCAGCGGAAATGACACAAACACACCGTATTTCCAAGATTATTTATTAACAATCCTGAGAAAGTATTGACAAATGCAAGAAAACCGTCATTTTTCGCCGCCCAAGGCGGGGACGGGCGGACTATGCATTTTTTTGCGCGCGGGGCGGTCCTGCGGCGATTTTCCGCTTTTAATAATTAGGAAGTTAATATATAATAGTAGGGCGGGCCCATGCGCCGCGGAAGGGAGGACGGCAGATGACTGCGACAAAGCTTGGAGCCAGAAAATGGCTGACGATAGTGCTCGTGGGACTGGTGGGGCAGTTCGCCTGGACCATCGAGAACATGTACTTCAACGTCTACCTCTACAACACGATCTCGACCGACCCGGACTACATAGCCGCGATGGTGGGCTGGAGCGCCGCCGCCGCGACGGTAACGGCGCTGCTCATGGGTGCGCTCTCGGACCGGCTGGGCAAGCGGCGGCTCCTCATCGGCTGCGGCTACATCCTCTGGGGCGCCTCGACCGCGGCTTTCGGCCTCGTCACGGTGGAGAACGCGGCAAAGCTGTTCCCGGCGGCGAGCGCGGTCTCGGCGGCGGCGATAATGATCGTCGTGCTCGACTGCGTCATGACCTTCTTCGGCTCCACGGCCAACGACGCCGCCTTCAACGCCTGGCTCACCGACGCCACGGACGAGACGAACCGGGGCAGGGCGGAGTCCGTAATCGCCACGCTGCCGCTCATCTCCATGCTCGTCATCTTCGGCCTCTTCGACGGGCTCACGCAGCAGGGGCGCTGGAGCGAGTTTTTCGCCATCTTCGGCGCTCTGGTGACGGCGACGGGCGTCGTCTCGCTCTTCCTCGTCAAGGACGAGCCGGAGCTCAAGCCCAGGCAGGACAGCTATTTCAAGAACCTCGTCTACGGCCTGCGGCCCTCGGTGGTGAGGGCGAACCCGGGGCTCTACCTCGCGCTGCTGGCCTTTGCGGTGTTCTCAGTGGCGGTGCAGGTGTTCTTCCCGTACCTCATAATCTACATCCAGAACTTCCTCGGCATCACGGACTACGCCGTCGTGCTCGGCGTGGTGCTCATCGTCGCCTCGCTGGTGAGCGTGCTCTCGGGGAAGCTCATTGACCGGATGGGCAAGCTGCGCTTCACCATCCCCGCCGCGGCGGTGATGTTCGCGGGGCTGGCGGCGATGTATTTTGCGCGCGGTCAGGTGGCGGTCATCGTCGCCGGCTGCGTGATGATGAGCGGCTATATGCTCGTGACGGCTTCGCTCTCCGGCAAGGTGCGCGATCTCACGCCTCCGGACAAGGCCGGGCACTTTCAGGGCATACGCATGCTCTTCGCCGTGCTGCTGCCCATGATAATCGGTCCGCAGATAGGCTCCGCCGTCATCAAGGGCGGGGACCTCACCTACGTCGAGCTCGGCGTCACCAAGACGGTGCCGACGCCCGGCATCTTCCTCGCGGCGGCGGTAGTGCTGCTGCTGACGCTGATACCTGTTTTCATCCTCAAAAGGAGGGAAGTCCATGCTGACAACTGAGTGGGGCGAGTCCCTTGACCGCGAACACCCCCTGCCCGAATATCCACGCCCGCAGCTCAGGCGTGAGAGCTATCTAAACCTCAACGGCCCCTGGGAATACGCCATAACGCGCGAGAATGAGGAGCCGGAGGAGTTTGACGGAGAGATAATCGTGCCCTTTGCGCCGGAGTCCGAGCTCTCGGGCGTGGGCAGGACGCTCAAACCGGGGGAGTACCTCTGGTACCGCCGTGATCTGGTGCTGCCGGAAGGCTTCAACAAGGGCAGGGTCCTGCTGCACTTCGGCGCCGTGGACCAGTGCGCCAGGGTTTGGGTGAACGGCACCGACGCCTGCGCCCACACGGGCGGCTACCTCGGCTTTTCCGCCGACATAACGGAGCTGCTGTACGCCGAGGGCGAGGTCAACGAGATACTCGTCCGCGTGACGGACGACACGGACAAGGGCTATCACACCAGGGGCAAGCAGAAGCTCAAGCCCGGAGGCATCTGGTACACGCCCGTGAGCGGCATATGGCAGACCGTGTGGTGCGAGAGCGTGCCGGAAAACTATATCCACGCGCTGTACATCACGCCGCACGTGGACCAGGGCGCTGTGGAGCTCTATGTCGACGGCGAGGGTCCGTGCAGGGCGCTCATCGGCGGCATGGCCTACGACTTTTACGCCGGCACGCCGGCGCTGCTCCGGCTGGGGGAGGAGATACACCTCTGGACGCCGGAGGACCCCTGCCTCTATGAGCTCACGCTGGCGCTGGGCGAGGACAGGGTGGAGAGCTACTTTGCGATGCGGAGCTTCTCCGTGCAGGCCGACTCCGAGGGCGTGAAGCGGCTGTGCCTGAACGGAAAACCGTATTTCCACAACGGACTGCTGGACCAGGGCTGGTGGCCGGACGGGCTCTACACGGCGCCGAGCGACGAGGCGCTCAGCTACGACATAAAGGCAGCCAAGGCGATGGGCTTCAACATGCTCAGAAAGCACGTCAAGGTCGAGCCGCTGCGCTGGTACTACCACTGCGACACTCTGGGGATGCTGGTGTGGCAGGACATGCCGAACGGCGGCGGGAGCTACAACCCCGCGGTAATCTCGGCGCCGCTGCTCACCGGCTGGCACATGAAGGACAGCAAGTACGGCGCCTTCGGCCGGAAGGACGAGCGCGGTCGGGACGAATTCACGCGGGAGCTCAGGGAGATGGTGACCGAGCTCTACAACTGCCCGTGCATCGCGATGTGGGTGCCCTTCAACGAGGGCTGGGGCCAGTTCGACGCGGAGAGGAACGTCGAGGCCATACTCGAGCTCGATGCGACGCGGACGATCGACCACGCGAGCGGCTGGCACGACCAGGGGATAGGCGACTTCAAGAGCCTGCACGTCTATTTTGACGACTACCGTTACGCCCCGGACAAGCAGGGGCGCTGCGTGATACTCACCGAGTTCGGCGGCTACGCC
>CAUAHS010000177.1 GCA_958428885.1 uncultured Eubacteriales bacterium | reverse complement strand
AGGCCCCAACACGCGAGAGAATGAAGTCAAGTGCCGCAAAGGCGAAGCGAAAGCTGCGCCGGAGACGGCGCGGCGGGGAGGCGCAAAAGCGCAGCCCCGCTTTTTTTCTTGCAATTTAGGGGCGGGTGGGATATACTATATAAGTAAAATTATGCAATTTTGCGCTACAACATATTGATTTAGTGAGGGAAAAACTGCAAATGGCAAGAAACACTCCCGAGTCCTACGGCAACGAGAGCATATCCCAGCTCAAGGGCGAGGACAGGGTCAGGAAACGGCCTGCGGTGATCTTCGGCTCGGACGGGCTCGAGGGCTGCGAACACGCGGTGTTCGAGATCCTGTCGAACTCCATCGACGAGGCACGCGCGGGCAATGGCAGCATTATAACACTGACGCGCTATCTCGACAAGAGCATCGAGTGCGAGGACTTCGGCCGGGGCTGCCCCGTGGACTGGAACCCCGCCGAGAAGAAATACAACTGGGAGCTCGTGTTCTGCGAGCTCTACGCCGGCGGCAAATACCGCAACAACGAGGGCGGCGACTACGAGTATTCGCTGGGCCTCAACGGACTCGGCACCTGCGCAACGCAGTACTCGTCCGAGTACATGGACGTCGTCGTCCGGCGCGACGGCAAGAAATACACGCTCCACTTTGAAAAGGGCCGCATCAAGGGCAAGATGACCGAGGAGCCGACAGACCGCAAAAAGACCGGCACGGACATCCGCTGGCGGCCGGACCTCGAGGTCTTCACGGACATAGACATCCCGCTCGAGTACTACACCGCCACGCTCAAGCGCCAGGCCGTGGTCAACGCGGGCGTCACCTTCCGGCTCAGAAACGAGATAGCCGCGGGCAAGTTTGAGACGACGGACTTCCTCTACGAAAACGGCATCCTCGACTACGTGGCGGAGATAGCGGGGGAGGAGACGCTCTCCACGCCATGCTTCATCCAGGCCGAGCGCAAGGGCCGGGACCGCGCGGACAAGCCGGAGTACAAGGTCAAGCTCTCAGCGGCGTTCTGCTTCTCAAACAAGGTCAACGCCATCGAGTACTACCACAACAGCTCCTTCCTCGAGCACGGCGGCGCACCGGAGAAGGCCGCAAAGAGCGCCTTCGTCAGCGCTGTGGACGGCTATATCAAGAAGGTCGGCAAGTATCAAAAGAACGAGAGCAAGATCAGCTTTCAGGACGTGGCGGACTGCCTCGTGCTCGTGACGAACTGTTTCTCCACCCAGACCTCCTACGAGAACCAGACCAAAAAAGCCATCACCAACCGCTTCATCCAGGAGGCGATGACGGAGTTTCTCCGCTCCCAGCTGGAGGTGTACTTCATCGAGCACAAGGCGGAGGCCGACCGCGTGGCCGACCAGGTGCTCATCAACAAGCGCAGCCGCGAGCAGGCGGAAAAGGCCCGCCTCAACATCAAGAAAAAGCTCACGGGCAGCATGGACATCTCGAACCGCGTGCAGAAGTTCGTGGACTGCCGCAGCCGCGACGTCTCCAGGCGCGAGATATACATCGTGGAGGGCGACAGCGCCCTCGGCGCCTGCAAACTCAGCCGTGACGCTGAGTTCCAGGGCATCATGCCCGTGCGCGGCAAGATACTCAACTGCCTCAAGGCCGACTACGGCCGCATCTTCAAAAGCGAGATAATAACCGACCTCATCAAGGTCCTCGGCTGCGGCGTCGAGGTGCAGAAACACGCCAAGGAGCTGCCGGCCTTCGAGCTCGAGAGCCTGCGTTGGAGCAAGATAATCATCTGCACCGACGCGGACGTGGACGGCTTCCAGATACGCACGCTGATTTTGACGATGCTCTACCGCCTAGCGCCCACGCTCATACGCGAGGGGCTGGTGTACATCGCGGAGTCGCCGCTCTATGAGATAGAGTCCGGCGGTAAGACCTGGTTTGCGTACTCGGACCGCGAGAAGGCGGAGATCGTCGAGGAACTCGGCGGCGCCAAGGCGACTATCAACCGCTCCAAGGGCCTCGGCGAGAACGACCCGGACATGATGTGGCTCACCACCATGAACCCGGAGACCCGGCGGCTCATCCGCGTCATGCCCGAGGACGTGGAGCGCACCGCGCAGATGTTCGACCTGCTGCTGGGCGACAACCTCAGCGGCAGAAAGCAGCACATATCCGAATTCGGCAGTCAGTATCTTGACCTTGCCGACATATCATAAGGGGGTCTGGCAATGAACCTGAAGACAGTCAAGAAGATAGCCGTTATCGGTCTGCTGCTTGCCGTGGTGCTGTGCCTCATCGGCATGTTCGGCATGGAGCCGTCGTCGCCTGAGGCTTCGAGCATGGCCATCTGGGCCGTGGTCGTGCTGCTGTTCACCATGGCCGTGGTGCTCAAGTGGAGCCGCTGCCCCTGGTGCGGCGGACTCATCATCAAAAAACTGTTCAGCATCAAGGAGTGCCCCCACTGCGGGCGTGACCTTGAGACCGGCAAGAAGAAAAAAGGCAAGGGCGGAAAGAAGTAAATGGCTCGAAAGAAACCGGCACAGGAGCCGGAAAGTAAAAAAGTTACCAACGCAAACGTCATGGGCCTGCGTGCCGAGGTGCTCGAGCAGCCCATAACCGAGACGCTGGAGACGAACTACATGCCCTACGCCATGAGCGTCATCGTCTCCCGCGCCATACCTGAGATAGACGGCTTCAAGCCCTCCCACCGCAAGCTGCTCTACACCATGTACAAGATGGGCCTGCTCACCGGCTCGCGGACCAAGTCGGCCAACATCGTCGGCCAGACCATGAAGCTCAACCCCCACGGCGACGCCGCCATATACGAGACGATGGTGCGCCTCACCAAGGGCTGCGAGGCGCTGCTGGTGCCATTCGTGGACTCCAAGGGCAACTTCGGCAAGGTCTATTCGCGCGACATGTCCTACGCCGCGTCGAGGTACACGGAGGCCAAGCTGGCCCCCATCTGCGCCGAGATCTTCCGGGACATAGACAAGGACACGGTCGATTTCGTGGACAACTACGACGGCAAGATGAAGGAGCCGACGCTGCTGCCCACGGCTTTTCCCAACGTGCTCGTCTCCGCCAACACCGGCATCGCCGTCGGCATGGCCAGCCAGATATGCGGCTTCAACCTTACCGAGGTCTGCGAGACGGCGATAAGCTACATCCGTGATCCGGAGTGCGACCTCATGGCCACTCTGCCCGCCCCGGACTTCCCCACGGGCGGAGAGATAATCATGGAGCCCGGCGTCATGGAGGAGATATACCGCACCGGCCGGGGCAGCTTCAAGGTCCGCTCCCGCTGGCGGTATGACGCCAAGGAGAACGTCATAGAGATCTACGAGATCCCCTACACCGCCACGGTCGAGACCATCATGGACAAGGTGGCGGAGCTGGTGAAGGCCGGCAAGGCCAAGGAGATCTCCGACATGCGCGACGAGACCGACCTCGGCGGCTTGAAGCTCGCCATCGACCTCAAGCGAGGTGCCGACCCGGAAAAGCTCATGGCAAAGCTCTTCAAGTCCACCCCGCTGATGGACTCCTTCGCCTGCAACTTCAACATCCTCATCGCGGGCACGCCGAAGGTCATGGGCGTGCGCGAGATACTCTCGGAGTGGACCGCCTGGCGGCTCGACTGCGTGAAGCGGAGGGTGTACTTCGACCTCAGCCGCAAGCAGGAGAAGCTGCACCTCCTCAAAGGCCTCGGCAAGATACTGCTCGACATCGACAAGGCCATCGACATCATCCGCAACACGGAGCGAGAGGCCGACGTCGTGCCGAACCTCATGGCCGGCTTCGGCATCGACAAGACCCAGGCCGAGTTCGTGGCGGAGATAAAGCTGCGCAACATAAACCGCGAGTACATCCTCAAGCGCACGGCGGAGACTGAGCAGCTCGAGCGCGACATCGCCGAGCTCGAGGCCACGCTGCAGAGCCGCCGCAAGCTCCTGAACATCATCGTCAAGGAGCTGGAGCGGATAATAAAGGACTACCCCTCGCCCCGGCACACGGGCATAGTCTACGCCGACGAGCTGCCGGAGGACATCGACGAGGAGCCTGTGGAGGACTACCCGGTCCGCGTCTTCGTCTCGCGGGAGGGCTACCTCAAGAAGATAACGCCGCAGTCCCTGCGCATGTCCGGCGAGCAGAAGTACAAGGAGGGCGACGGTCCCTCCGCCGAGTTCGACGCGACGAACCGCTCTGAGCTCCTGGTGTTCACGGACCGGCAGCAGGTGTACAAGACCCGCCTTGCGGACTTCGAGGACTCCAAGGCCTCGGTGCTCGGCGTGTACCTGCCCGGCAAGCTGGGCATGGACGAGGGCGAGCGGGTGCTGCAGGTCATCGACCCCGGCGACTACACGGGCCAGCTGCTGCTGTTCTTTGAAAACGGCAAGGCCGCCCGCCTCACGCGCTCGGCATACGAGACCAAGACCAACCGCA
>CAUAHS010000176.1 GCA_958428885.1 uncultured Eubacteriales bacterium | reverse complement strand
GGCGGGCGCGCCGCGGACCCGGAGCGCGCGGATGGCCTCCCAGATGTCCTCCGTCCTTGTGAGACTGAGGTATTTGACCTCGTTGGGCAGGAGCGTCTGGTCAATGATGACGAGGGCGTCCCCCTCGTCCGAGAGCCTGACAGTGTCTATCTTCAACGGGTCCATAATATCACTCCCAGTTGTAAAGTCACGCACCCGCGCGCTTTGCGCGCGTTCGAAAGTTTCGCCCGCCTTCAAGCCTCCAACATCATACCACAATATTTTGCGTTTGGGCTTGCAATTTTCGTGCGGATAGGTAAAAATACAGTAGGTGATGCAAATGAAAGGACTTGAGCTCTGCAAGAGCTATTATGAAAACATCGGAGCACCGGAGCTGAAGAGGCTGTTCCCGGAGGCCATGAGCCGCGCGGCGGCGGGACTTTCGGGCCAGGGCTCGGACTGCCTCGGGCTCGACGACGAGATCTCCCGCGACCACGACTTTGGCCCCGGCTTCTGCCTGTGGCTCTCCGACGAGGACTTTGAAAAGTTCGGCGCAGAGCTGCAAAAGGCCTATGACGCCCTGCCTCGCTCTTACATGGGCTTTGAGCGCAAACCCACGCACACGGGCGCACAGCGCGTGGGCGTCATGCGCACCTCGGACTTCTACCGCTATTACATAGGCTGCCCCGGCGTGCCCGACACGCTGATGCGCTGGGTGCGCATACAGGAGCACTTCCTCGCCACCTGCACCTCGGGCGAGGTGTTTGAGGATGGGCTGGGCGAGTTTTCCGCCATACGCAACGGCCTGCTGCCCTGCTATCCGGAGGACGTGCGGCTCAAGAAGCTGGCCGCCCGCGCGGCGACGATGGCGCAGTCCGGGCAGTACAACTACCACCGCCTGATGCGCCGGGGCGACGTGTTCGGGGCGAGGCTGGCGCTGGCGGAGTTCCTGAACGCCGCGCTCTCGATGCTGTACATGCTGAACTTCCGATACGAGCCGTTCTACAAGTGGCAGTTCGCGGGCGCAGAGGGCCTGGTCGCAATGTCCGAGGCGCTGCCGTATCTCAAGGACATCGCGGCGTCCTCCACGAGACGAGACGCGGACACGATCGCCCGGGACATAGAGGCGGCCTCCGCCGTGGCCATATCCGAGCTGCGGCTCCAGGGCCTGACCGACGCCGAGGGCGACTATCTCGAGCCCCATGCCTATTCGATAATGTCAAAAATAGAGGACCCCGAGATACGGGGCCTGCACGTTATGGAGGGTTAAAAATGGACAAACGCTACGAAAAACTGCTCAAATGCCGCGACTATGTGCGCTCCGTCACCGACTTTGTGCCCAAGGCCGCACTGGTGCTGGGCAGCGGGCTGGGCGGCTTTGCGGAGGCGCTGGACGTGGTCTGCGAGGTGCCGTATAAGGACATCCCGGGCTTCCCCGTGTCCACCGTGCCCGGTCACGCGGGCAAGTTCATCTTCGGCCACCTCGACGGCGTGCCCGTGGTCTGCATGCAGGGCAGGGTGCACTATTATGAGGGCTACGAGCTCTCCGACGTGGTGCTCCCCGCGCGGCTGATGCACATGCTGGGCGCAGAGATACTATTCCTCACGAACGCCTCGGGCGGCGTGAACCCGGAGTTTGACGCGGGCGACTTCATGCTTATCACCGACCACATCATGACCTTCTTCCCGAACCCGCTCATCGGCACGAACATCGAGGAGCTGGGCACGCGGTTCCCGGACATGTCGCATGTCTACGACCCGGAGCTGTGCGAAATCATCCGAGGCGTGGCGAAGAGGGCGGGCATAGCCGTCAAGGAGGGCGTGTACTGCCAGCTGACCGGTCCGAGCTTCGAGACCCCGGCCGAGGTGCGGATGCTGGGCATCCTGGGCGCAGACGCCGTGGGCATGTCCACCGCCGTGGAGGCCACGGCAGCGCGGCACTGCGGAATGCGCGTGTGCGGCATAAGCTGCGTGTGCAACAAGGGCGCCGGGCTCTCGCCCACGCCGTTGACCCATGAGGAAGTCCAGGCCGCCGCCGACGCCGCCGCACCTCTGTTCAAGCGCCTCGTCAAGGAGAGCATCGTCGAGATGTGCCGCAACTAACCCCGCTCTTTGCGCAGAGACAAAAAATTTTCAGCTTAATACTTCTGTAACATCTTACGGGTTTTTTGTGTAACATCTGTTTGGTAGCATAATACTCGCAAGAGACAGTTTCATCTTTTTCATTTTGTCCTCATTCCATAAAGGAACCGCCCCGGAAGTCGCACCGGGGCGGTTTTCTTGCGTTTATTGAGCTTTCAGCACGTCCGCCAGCTCAGCGACGTCCGCCATGACCCAGCCGGGCTTCGTCTCGCTCTCCGCGAGGACCTGCGGCGTCGTCTCGCCGCTCATCACCAGCACCGACTGCGCACCCGCGTTCACCGCCACCGCGATGTCCGTGTACAGCCGGTCGCCCACGCAGCAGATCTCCTCGTTCGGTATGCCCGTGAGATTGGATATTATGTCAACCATATCCCGATTCGGCTTGCCTATGTAGAGCGGCTTCACACCTGTGGCGGCGGTGAGAAGTGCGCAGATGCTGCCGCAGTCGGGCATGACCTCGCCCGCGGGCATCGGGCAGACCCAGTCCGGGTTCGCCGCCACAAAGGCCGCACCGCGCCGTATGAAATGCACCGCGCGCTCGAGCTTCTCATACGTCAGCGTCGTGTCGAAGCCCACGCACACCACGCCCGCGTCCTCGCCCTCCGTGAGGGGCACGCCGTAGCTGCGCAGCTCGTCCAGGAACGCCGGGGTGCCGACGGGGTAGACCGGCACGCCCTTGTGCTCCTCCGCGAGATACATACCGGTCGCCATGCCGGAGGTGAACACGTTCTCCATCTCGCAGGGGAAGCCCAGCCTGCGAAGCCGGTTTACATAATCAGCCCCAGCCCGGGAGGAGTTGTTGGTGAGGTAGATGTAGCGCCGCCCGGTCTGCTCCAGGGTGTGGATGAAGTCAATGGCGCCGTGGATGACCTCGTCGCCGAGGTAGAGGGTGCCGTCCATGTCCAGCAGGAAGAGGCGGCAGGCTTTGAGTGCGTCGTAATTCAAGTGTCGGTTTCCTCCTCGTTTTTATCGCTCAGGTCCTCGGGCAGGAGGGCCATCAGCTGTTCTCGGCTCGGGTTTTCCACCGAGGCCACGCGGTCGGCCTGGCGGGAGACGGCGTCCTCAAAGAGGTTGCGCACGGTCCGGCCGTTGCCGAAGTTCTCGTCGCGTTCGTCGTAGAGCCGCTCAAAGAGCGCCTCGGCGGCCTTTTCGGTCTCGGGCGGGAGCGTGTAGCCGTTTTTCTCGCACTGGAGCCGGAACATCGCCATGAGCTCCGGACCGGTGTAGTCGGGGAAGTGGATGTATTTGTTGAACCGCGACTCCAAGCCGGGGTTCGAGTGTATGAAGTCCTCCATCGGCCCGTCGTAGCCCGCGACGATGACCACCAGCTCGTCCCGGTGGTCCTCCATGGCCTTGAGCAGGGTCTCGATCGCCTCACGGCCGAAGTCGTTCTCGCCCCCGGCGGCGAGGGAGTACGCCTCGTCGATGAAGAGCACTCCGCCTATGGCCTTTTTGATGACCTCGCTGGTGCGCAGCGCGGTCTGGCCAACGTAGCCCGCGACGAGCCCGGAGCGGTCCACCTCTATGAGCTGGCCCTGCTTGAGCGCTCCGACGGCGGCGTAGAGCCCGGCGAGCAGCCGAGCGACGGTCGTCTTGCCGGTGCCGGGGTTGCCGGTGAACACCATGTGCAGGCTCATCGGCGCGCTGGGCAGACCGGCTTGCTCTCTCAGTCGACGGACTTTTATGAGATTCACAAGGCTGTGCACCTCGCGCTTCACGCTCTCGAGACCGATGAGCGAGTCGAGTTCGGCCATTAGCTTGTCGAAGTCCGGCTTCTCGGCGGGCTTTTCCCCGGCCTCGGCGGCGGTAGAGGCGGCCTCGCCGGAGGGCTGGGCGCTGTTCCCGACGGGGTGCTTGTCTATGAACGAGGGCTCGCCGCTGGTGACGAAGTCCTTTGCGTTGAGCGCGCTCTTGGAGGGCTTGACGCCCGCGGAGTCGCAGACGGCGGAGAGCCGGTCGGCGCAGTCGGTGATGAACTCGGCCTCGGCGTAGCTTACGTCGTCGTCCACGGCGGCGAGGTGGAGCAGGATGTTTGTGACCATGCGGACGAACACGCGGGAGCAGTCACGTCCCTCGCGTGCGTCGCGCTCGGCGAGGCTCCAGAAGAACATGGGCGGGAGTATCTCGCCCGCGCTGCATATCTCGCCGGTGAGCTCCCAGAGCAGGCGGGTGCCCTTGGTGCGGCCCTTGGAGTAGAGCTGGTTGATGGCGTCCACCTGGGCCTGGGTGACGGAGCCGGCCTTGGCCCAGAGCCCGACGGCGCAGCTCTGCATGAAGCTGGCGAGCTCCCGTGCGCA
>CAUAHS010000175.1 GCA_958428885.1 uncultured Eubacteriales bacterium | reverse complement strand
TCCAGCTTCTTGTCCTCGGCGCGGGTCTCAAAGTTCAGCAAGGTGCGGATGATCAGCTCGTTCAAGTCAAAGTCGCGCCGCTTGGTGAGGTCGGAGCCCTCGCTGCGCATGCGCGAGAGGCTCAGCATGTGGCGCACCAGCCGGCTGAGGCGCCGCGTCTCGTCGGCGATGGTGGCGAGGTATTTGTCCTCCTCCTCCTTGGGAATGGTGCCGTCGAGGATGCCGTCGGCAAAGCCGGCGATGGTGGTCATGGGCGTCTTGAGCTCGTGTGAGACGTTGGCGATGAACTCGTTGCGCTGCTGCTCCGAACGCTCAAGGCTGTCGGCCATGTTGTTGAAAGATGTCGTCAGTGCGGCCAGCTCATCCGTGCCCTTGTCCTCGCGGACTCTCACGGAGAAGTCGCCGTGCGCAAAACGCCGTGCGGCGGCCGTCATCTCGTCGAGCGGCTCCGCCATCTTCTTGGACACCACCAGCGAGAGCACCAGGGCCAGGAACAGCACCGCCAGCGTGACGGCGAAGAACACCCAGATGAACGCGCTCCACGCGCCCATGATGGTGGAGCGGTCCGTGCTCACGAAGATGTAGCCCAGCGTTCCCTGGTCGCCGGACTGGGTTATCGGCATTGCGAAGACGTATCTCTTGGCCGAGAACAGCCCGCCTAGCTCCGTCACCGTGTCCAGGCAGCCGTCTCTGTTGATGGCGTCGATATATGCGGTGTCCACGTACCGGCCGAGGTGCTGGCAGCGGTAGAGCTCGTCTGAGCAGGAGACGATGAGGCCGTCGGTGTCGGTGACGAAGATGTGGTTGCCGGAGATGAGCGAGGTGCCGTTCAATATTATGCGCAGGGGCATGCCCGTCAGCCCTTCATCGTTCGCGATGGTGGTGGTCAGGCGGGAGACGACCATGGCGTTGGACTCCATGTTGTCCCTGTGGGACTTTATGACGTAGCCCTGGCCAATGAACACAAAGGCCAGGCCTATCATCAGAAAGCTCACTAGCACCATTATCGCCGTCGCGAGGAAGTTTTTAAAGTAGATACTCTTCATATGGCATTACGCGGGAGTCTCAGTTCCCGGTGACCTCGAATTTGTAGCCCACGCCCCAGACGGTCTTGAGCGACCACTTGTCGGAGACGCCCTCGAGCTTTTCACGCAGGCGCTTTATGTGCACGTCTACCGTGCGGGAGTCGCCGAAGTAGTCGAAGCCCCAGACCTCGTCGAGCAGCTGGTTGCGGGTGTAGACCCTGTTGGGCGAGGCGGCGAGGTGGTAGAGCAGCTCCATCTCCTTGGGCGGGGTGTCCACCTTCTTGCCGTCCACGATGAGCTCGTAGGAGTCGAGGTTGATAATGAGCTTGTCGTACTCGAGCCTTTTCGCCGCGGGACTGTCGCCGCCCTCGCGGCGGCGCATGACGGCGTGGATGCGGGCGATGAGCTCCTTCACCTCAAAGGGCTTGGTGACATAGTCGTCCGCGCCCATCTCGAGGCCGGAGACCTTGTCGTAGGTCTCGCCCTTGGCCGTGAGCATGATGATGGGCACGTCGGAGCTCGTGCGTATCTCGCGGCAGACCTGCCAGCCGTCCATGACGGGCAGCATGATGTCCAGCAGCACCACGTCCGGGTGCTCGTCCGTCGCGAGCTGCAGGCCCTTGCCGCCGTCCGCGGCGATGATGACCTCAAAGCCGTCCTTTTCAAGATAGAGGCGCAGCAGTTCGGCTATGTTCTTGTCGTCTTCTATTACAAGTGCTTTTTTATTCATATAGTATTCCCTCCGATCCCAGGCGACAGTATTTTACACTCGCTGCCGGCCGCCTTGGGTTAAGAATCTGTTAATATTAAAAGGAGCGGGAAAAGTACCGCTCCTTTTTTGCGTTTTCGTGGCTTTTTTCAGTCCGCCGAGGGGGCGGAGACCCGGAACACCCATTCGTCCCCCGAGCTCTTCCAGCCGAGGCTGGCGCCGTCGTCGCAGCAGACGAAACCGTCTATCACCAGGCCCGTGCAGCCGGAGGCGAGGTAGGACCCGCTCTCATCGTAGAGCCTGCCGCTGTCCGCGTCGTAGATGTAGGTGACGCCCGTCGCCCCGTCCTCGATGAAGGAGCAGTCGCCGGAGACGACCACGCGGCTGTAGGCGTCCATGACCGCCGTTGAGCCGTCGGCCAGCTTCACCAGCCAGACCTCGCCGGAGCGGCCCAGCAGCTGGGTGCCTCCTGAGAAGTACACCTGTGAGCCGTCCGTGCGGAAAACTCGCACGCCGTTCTCGCCCGCCACCCAGAAGCCGCCGTCGCAGGGCACGCCCGTGTAGCCGTAGAAGGTGGCCTCCTCCAGCGCCGTCGTGTAGTATGCCCCGCCGGCCTCTACGTAGCCGTTGCCGATGGTCACGCCGTCCACGCCGGCAAACTCGCGCTTGACGGAGCCGCTCTTGTCGATGACGCACCAGGTGCCCTCGCGCTTGACGGCGGCCAGATTGCCGACGAAGCTTCCGGCCTCCTCAAAGGCCGGGTCGATGGAAAACTCGCCGTTGGTATCGATGTAGCCCCAGACGCCGTTGGTCTTGACCGCCGCGAGCCCGCCGGAGAAGGGCAGCGCGTCGTCATAGAAGCTGGCACGCTCCGAAGCGCGGTTGAGCACCGTGCCGTCCGCGGAGATGAAGCCCTTCTGGCCGTTCACATAGACGATGCTCATCAGCCCGCCCTCGCACTGGGCGAGGCTCGAGACGCTGCCGGCCTGGAGATTCGTCCGCTCGCCGAAGTTCTCCGTGTCGAACACCACGCTGCCGTCCTCGGCGTAGCAGACGGCGAGGTTGGCCTGCTCGTCCTCCACGCAGAGCACGCCGAGCTCCATGGGCAGCACGGCGGTGTAGTCAAAGCCGGTGGTCCAGGCGCCGTCCGCGCCGCAGGCGGCGTACATGCCCTCGGCGTTCTCGAGGATGTAGATGTCGAGATACACCGTGTCCGTCTGGGTCTGATAGGCGGCGGTGGTCACGGCGGTGCAGACCGGGTCGAGGACTATCTCGCCCGATTCGGTCACCAGCCCGCCAGCAAAGGGCAGCAGCCGCCCGTAATTCGACGAGGGCTGGAGCGTCTCGATGAGCACGCCGTCCGCGCGGGTGTACACGGCCTCGAAGGGGACGTAGTCCGTCAGCCGCTCGCGGTTCGTGTTCACGTTGGGCGCGGCGACGGCCGTGTGCTCTATGGCCACGGCCTCCCCGCTCTGGGCCCGCTCTATGGCGGGGTCTATATATTCTTCCTTCACCGTCTCCAGCTGCTCGGTAAAGCCGCAGCCGGAGAGGAACAGCGCCAGTATCAGCGCAGCAGCAAATATCTTCTTCATTTGGCAGCCTCCAGATATCCCTGAGAGGAGATGAACGCCTGGCCTACCCCGCCCTGGAGCCAGAGCCAGAGCGCCCGCTCCGGCGAATCCTCAGCCGCGGAGGAGCTGATGCCCGCGAGCACGTCCACCGTCAGCGGATACTCGCCGGAGGCGATGGTCTCCGCCGTGGGCTCCACGCCGTCGATGGCCAGCAGCTTGTAGCCGTCCGCAAGGCCCATCAGCACGGCCTCGTTATAAAATCCGTAGCCGAGCACCTCATTGCTCGTGAGGGCGGCGCTCTCCTCGGAAACGGCAAGCTCGTCCGCTCCTATGAGCCTCCTGACAGCAGCCAGCGAGCCCGAGCCCTCCGGCCTGCCTAGTACGATGATGTCGCCCGTGCCGCCCATTCCGCTCCAGCTCTTGGTGCCGCCCGCCAGGACGGACTTGAGCTGCGCCGTGGTCATGCCGTCCACCGGGCTCTCCGCACCGACGTAGAACACCAGCGCATCGCGCGAGACGACGGCAGTCTCCACGCCATCGGGAAGGTCGTCCGGCTCCGTGGCCAGCACCAGTCCGGCCTCTCCGGACTCGAGCGCGCTCCAGGCCTCGCCCGTGCTTCCGAAGCTGAGCACGTCAGACGCGGACTCGCGCGTCTCGCCCAGCATTATCGCCGCTATGGCCTCAGCCAGCGGTTTTTGCGCCGTTCCGCCCGCGAGGGTCGGGAAATTCGACCTGTCAAACGAATACTCTACCGTTGAACCCGGCTCCTCCGTGGGGTCCGGGGCAAAATCACCGCAGCCCCCAAGCGCCAGAGCCAGCGCCAATATGAGCACGATCGGTATCAGTCTTTTCATATATGTCCTCCGTTTTCCGGTGTGAGCCTTAGCTTTTTTCGACACGCCTTATATTATATATAAACATTTATGAACAATCTGTCAATTATTCGTTTGCTCCTCTTGACATTGCATGGGGGCGGTGATATATTAGCACTCGAGGTCCGAGAGTGCCAGCACTCGGGGCCTCAGGCTGCCAGATAAGGAGCTTTGAGATGGAGCTGAGCGGTAGGAAAAAGAAAATACTTGCCGCAGTCGTGGAGGAATACATACGCACGGCGGAGCCC
>CAUAHS010000174.1 GCA_958428885.1 uncultured Eubacteriales bacterium | reverse complement strand
CGAGAGCGTGCAGATCTACGTCGCCTCCGACGGCACCCTGACCGCCGCCACCGCCGCCGACATCGCCGTCGGCGACATGCTGGCCTTCTACAAGACCGAGGACGGCGGCAACGCCATCGCCATCTATCACCCCGCCGCCGAGTGAGCGGGACGCATTAAAAAATGAGGCCGGGTCAACAGACCCGGCCTTTTTTGCGCCTATTTGTCGAACTGCGCCACGACGGCGAGGAAGCGCTCGGCGTATTTGTCGGCCTTTTTCTCGCCAACGCCGCTCACGCAGAGAAACTCGCGTCGGCTGTGCGGCAGCTTCTCGGCCATGTCCTCCAGCGTGGCGTTGGAAAACACGACGTAGGGCGGCACGCCCTCCTCGGCGGCGATCTTCGTGCGCAGGGAGCGCAGCGCGGAGAATATGTCCGCAGCTGTCCCGGCGGCGTCTCCGGAGTTGCGGAGGCGCTTTCTTTTCGGCTCCTCGCGGCGGACGTACATTTCCACCGTCCTGCCCCGGAAGAGGACGTCCCCGGACCCGGCGGTCAGGAGCAGCACCCGGTGCTCCGGCTCCATCACGATATAGCCCAGCTCCAGGAGACGGTCGAAGATGAGGCGCAGCTCGTCCTCACTCGTATCGCGCATCAGCCCGTAGGTGGGCAGGCGGTCGAGACCGAGCTCCTTCACGCGCTGGTTCTCGCTTCCGCGCAGTACCTGGGTGATGAGATGACGGCCCACGCCGTAGCCCAGGCGGTCACGCACACGCTTGATGCAGGAGAGGATCTTCTGAGCCTCGACGGTTATGTCCCGGGTGATGAGCCCGCTTCGGCAGTTGGCACAGTTGCCGCAGCTTTCGGGGTGCTCCTGGCCGAAGTAGCCGAGGATATAGCCCCGGAGACAGGCGCCCGTGCGGCAGTATTCTGCCATGGAGTTGAGCCGGTCCAGGTCGCGGCGGCGCAGCGCCTCGCGCTCGGCGGCGCTGAGGCTTTCGTTCTCGCCGCCGTGTTCTATGAGGAACTTGGCCGTCATAATATCAGCGGGGGAATAGAGCAGCACGCACTCGGCTTCGGAGCCGTCCCGCCCGGCACGGCCAGCCTCCTGGTAATAGGCCTCGAGACTCTTGGGCATGTTGTAGTGCACGACGTAGGCGACGTTGGACTTGTCTATGCCCATGCCGAAGGCGTTGGTGGCCACCATGACCTCGGCACGGTCGAACTGAAAGTCCTCCTGGCTCCGGCGGCGCTCGTCGTCGGAGAGCCCGGCGTGGTACTGCACGGCGGCAAAACCCGCGCGGCGGAGCCGGGCGCAGACCCTCTCCACCTCGGCTCGGGTGGCGCAGTAGACTATGCCGCTGCGTCCGCTCCGGCGGGCGAGGAAGTTCCTCAGCTCCGTGAACTTGTCCGCCGGGCGGCGCACGTCGAAGAAGAGGTTCGGCCTGTCAAAGCCCGTGACCAGTACATCCGGCTCATCCAGGCCCAAAAGGCGGACGATGTCCTCACGCACCTCGGGCGTGGCCGTGGCGGTGAAGGCCGCCACGACGGGACGCCGCGGCAGAGCGCGGATGCAGGGCTCTATTTTCAGGTAGCTGGGCCGGAAATCCTGGCCCCACTGTGAGATGCAGTGCGCCTCGTCCACGGCGACGAGCGAGACCTCGGTCCCGCCGAGCAGCTCGGTGAAGGAGGTGCTCTCCAGCCGCTCCGGAGCTATGTAGAGCAGGCGGTAGACGCCACGGTACAGACCCCGGCAGACCTCGAGGTATTCCTCGGCGCCGAGGCTGCTGTTGAGGCAGGCGGCGGAGATGCCCGCGCTGTGCAGGGCGTCCACCTGGTCCTTCATCAGCGAGATGAGCGGGGAGACCACCAGCGTCAGCCCCGGCAGCAGCATGGCAGGCAGCTGATAGCAGAGCGACTTGCCCCCGCCGGTCGGCATTATGCCGAGGCAGTCCCGCCCAGCGAGTATGTCGTCCGCCAGCCGTTCCTGACCCGGGCGGAAGCCGTCGAGTCCGAAGTAACGGCGGAGGATATCCAGCTTGTCAGGCAAAGCGCTCACCACCTCGAAGGGACCCGGCCCTCGCCGTGCTTGACAAAAAGGGCCGGGGTATCTTAGAATCAGCTCATGGGAGTTGATAGCATGAGCGAGCATACGCATACGCACATAGGGCCGGACGGCGTGGAGTATACGCACAGCCACGAGCACAAGCACTCGCACACGCAGACGAAGGCCGTTTTGAACCGCCTCTCACGAGCGATAGGCCACCTCGAGTCCGTGCGCAAGATGGTCGAGGACGGGCGGGACTGCACCGAGGTGCTGGTCCAGCTCGCCGCGGTGCGCTCCGCTCTCAACAATACCGCCAAGGTCATACTCAAGGACCACGTCGAGCACTGCCTGGCCGACGCCGTGGAGAACGGCGACATGGAGGCCATAGCCCAGCTCGACCGCGCCATCGAGCAGTTCATGAACTAGATTATCATGCCGCCGTCAGCGCCGAGTATCTGACCCGTGACGAAGGAGGCGGCGTCGCTCGCCAGAAAGGCGACCACGCCCGCAATGTCCTCCGGCCGGCCGATGCGGCAGAGAGCGGAGTTTTCGGCCATTGCGGCCTTGTCCTCCGCCGTGAAGCAGGAGAGCATGTCCGTGTCAATGGCCCCGGGCGCCACGGCGTTCACGCGGATGCCCGAGGGGCCGAGCTCCTTGGCGAGCCCCTTGACGAAGGCTATGACCGCGCCCTTGGTGGCGGAATACGCCGTCTCGCAGGAGCCGCCGCGCACGCCGAGGATGGAGGAAGTGCAGATTATGCAGCCGCGCTTCTGCTCCACCATGTACGGTATCGCCTCACGGCAGCAGTGGAACATCCCGTTCACATTCACGTCGAAAATATGCCGCCATTCGGCGTCCGTCATGTCCTGCAACAGCCCGCTCCAGGCGACGCCGGCGTTGCACACCAGCAAATCGAAGGGCCCGGCGGCCTCGAACATGGCCCGCACCTGCGCCGGATCAGCGACGTCCGCGCGCACAGCCTCGGTGCCGAGCTCGGCGGCGAGGGCCTCGGCCTTTTCGCGGCTCGTGAGATAGTTGATGGTAACGCGCCAGCCGGCTGCGGACAGCGCACGGGCCTCCGCCGCGCCTATCCCGCGCGAGGAACCCGTGACAAGAGCTTTTTTCATAATTATCACCCATGCACGATTTTACCACAGCCCGCGGATTTGTAAAGCGGGCGCGAGGTGAGGACAAAATGAGCAATGACAACATGAAAAGGAACGCCCCGCCCCCGGAAAACGGGCGGGACAGGGAACGCGAGCGCGCGCGCTCGAGAGAGCGCAGCCGTGCCGGCGAGCGCGAGCGCGAATATGAGGAGGAATACGACCGCGAGTACGAAGACCGCGACGACGGCTACGGCGCTCCGAACAAGACCCGCACCTGGGGCTTTGTCGTGGGGGCGGTGCTGCTGCTCGCGGTGCTGACCGTGGTGCTCTGCGTCATGGGCGGGGTCTTCGACTTCAACCGCGGCAGCTCCGAGTCGGAGCCGCCCGCAGCCGAGACCCAGGCACCCCAGCCGGATGAGACCGAGCCCCCGGCGGAGAACACGCCGGCGCCCACGCCCACGCCTCCCGAGGAGAGCGAGGCGCCCGAGATGCACACAGTCAACGCCATCGCCGGCAACGGCGGGTCCATCTCGCCCTCCGGCATAGTCGAGGTCGAGGACGGCGGCAGCGTCACCTTCACGATAACGGCGGACGAGGGCTATGAGCTCTCCGAGCTCAAGGTGGACGGCTACACGGCGGAGGCCTCCGGCAGCTACACCTTCACCAACGTGACGGGGGAGCACACCATCTACGCAATCTTCCGCGAGGTCGTGCCCGAGACTCCTGCGCCCACGCCAAGTCCCACGCCGGTCGAGACGGTCGACCCCTACTGGCCCTATGTCACCGTCCCGCCATATGAGCCGGACAGCGGCTACTTCAACGAAACGCCCGTGGACCCGGGAGACTCCTTCTGGACCGATCACTTAGGCTGATACGCCCAAAAAATCGCCAAAAACCGCAGGTTTGACGCAAGTCCGCCTGCGGTTTTTCGAGCCTTGGAGTCAAACGACTTGTTTTTCCCCACCCGTGATGTTATAATTCCAGATAAACTCGGCACATCCCCCACCGGTCATCCACCCCAAAGAGAGGAGGCGAGGCGGCATGAAAACCCGGCATGTACTGCTGGCGTTCACCTTCGTGGTGCTAATGATATTTCTCATCATCGTCGTCTCTTCGCGCTCCAGCGAGATGAGCAGGCTCTATCCCGACGACGTCGTCGTGGACGCCGGTATGCTCCAGACTACGCAGGAACCCCAGGCGAGCGCGGACCCCAACATAGACGTGAACCCCGCCCCGGAGGACACCAACCGCCCGCAGGACAAGCAGAATTTTACCCTGCTTCTGAGCGCCATTCGCAATAAGCTC
>CAUAHS010000173.1 GCA_958428885.1 uncultured Eubacteriales bacterium | reverse complement strand
TCATCCGGCTGTCGGCGCGTTCATCTCGATAAACTCGCTGCTGCTGCCGACGATGGTCTCGCTTTTCGGCGTGCTCTTTGCCGACTACTTCCTCCAGCTCATACCCGGAATCGGAATGAGCAGCACGGCGGCCTCCGTCATTCTGTTGGTCGTGTTCACCGTAGTGGCCTGGTTCGGCAACAAGACCTCCGTCACCGTGAGCAACGTCATGGTCGTGCTGCTGCTCATCGCGATATTTCTGTACATCGCCCTCGGCATCCCGAACATTGACGCCGAGAACATCACCTTCGGCGAGGTAATCCGCCCGGGCATCGGCCTCAGCGGCATTGCGGCCGCCATAGGCGTGCTCACCAGCTCGCTCTCCGGCGCGTCCAGCGTGGCCCAGCTCGCCAACGACATAAAGCATCCCGAGCGCAATGTCCCCATCGCCCTTGCGCTCTGCCCGCTGTTCGTGGCCATAGTCTACATCCTCATGGCCGTCGTCACCATCGGCGTCGTGCCCTATGCCGAGGTCAAGACCCTTGCCGACGTCGCCAGCCACTTCATGAGCCCCGCGCTGCTGACCTTCTTCATCGTCGGCGGCCCCATCTGCGGCATCATCACCTCGCTCGTCCCCGTCGCGCTCGCCTGCGTGGCGCTGGTAGAGTACTCCGCCCGTATGAAGGTGTTCCCCGAGGTCCTCGCCAAGCGCAACAAGCACGGCACCGCATATTGGAGCCTCATACTCGTCATGGCCATCGCCATCGCCATCTGCGCCACCGGCGCAACTTTCGGCGTCATCATGACCGTCTTCTCCTTCTGCAACACCTTTTCCGAGATACCCAACACCCTCACCCCCATCCTGGCGCACAGGAAGTACCCCAAGACCTGCGACAATTCCCCGGCGAAGATGCCCTATCCGCTCGCGGTCGTGCTCGCCGTCATCACCGGCATCATCTGCGCCTATCTGAGCGTTGAGATGCTCCTCACGCTCGACCTGCCCGCCATCATCGGCATCATCGCTGTGTACGTTCTCGGCTTCATATATTTCTTCTTCCGTGTGAAGTACCTCAAGGGCAAGGGCATCGACCTCATCGCCGACATGCGTGCCCCCTACGAGCCCTGGGAGGAGAAGGAACGCTCCTATCAGTGATTTGACAGCGGAGGAGTCTTGACATGACTGATTTTGGCAAGGACATCGATGGCTTTAGGTCCCGGGTCCCGGTGACCAGGGACTGGGCCTATCTCATAACCGCCAGCACGGGACTCGTGCCCGACTTCGTCTACGAGGGAGTGCGCCGGTACATGGATGCGCGCTACCTCGAGGGCGGAGACTCCGTGTGGGAGTACCCTGACGAGCGCATCGGCACGCTTGGCATGATAGAACGTTCCAAGCGTGCCCTCGGCGGGATGCTCGGCTGTGCGCCGGAGCGCGTCTGCTTCGGCCAGAGCGCCACGCAGATGTTCACCATGGTCACGGAGGGCATCGACTACGCCCCGGACGCCAACGTCGTCACCGTGGGCGAGGGCTGGATAGGCAACCGCTTCGCCTGGCAAAAGCGCGAGGTCGAGGGTCTCGAGGTCCGCTACGCCGCCTCCACCGGCGGCGTCATCACCGCCGAGGCGCTCATGGCGCTCTGCGACGAGCACACCGCCGCCGTCACCATCAACAGCGTCGAGAGCGAGACCGGCTACCGCGCCGACCTCAAAAAGCTCGGTGCCTTCTGCCGCGAGCGGGGCATATTGCTCTTTGTCGACGCCGTGCAGTCCGCAGGCGCACTTGTGACAGACTTTGAAGGCTGCAATATCGACTTTCTCGTCGGCAACGACTACAAGTGGATGATGAACTTCTGCGGCACGGGCTACGCCTGCGTGGGAGAGCGCGTCATGCCCCTGATAAAGCGCTGGGGCGCGGGTTGGATGAGCGATACCGAGCGCTTCAACACCGCCAAGTCTCACCTGGAGCTCAGAAGCGACGCCGGACGCTTCGAGATAGGCTACCCCAACGCCCCCGGCATATACGGCCTCGGTCTCGCCGCCATGCAGTACAGCCTGCTGGGCGCTGAGAACGTCGAAAACTATGTCCGCTCCCTGGCCGAATACTGCATCCAGTGCGCCGAGACCACACCGGGCGTGCGCTGCACCTTCGACATCCCCTATGAGCGCCGCAGCCAGATAGTGCTGCTCTCCTTTGACGGTTCCATAGCCGCTTCGGACGAGGATTTCAGGGCGGCGCAGGTGTTTGCCCCCGGCTTTTCCGCCCCCGATGCAAACGGAGAGCGCAGGGCACGGCTGTCCTTCCACTACTACAATAACCGCGAGGATATTGACCGCTTCTTCGCCGTTATCAGGGCATCGCGCGGATGACAAGGAGGCTGTAATGAGCTTTGCACCCTTTGAATGGGCCTCTGAAAAGGTCCTGCCCGGCAGCGGGCTGAAGTACCGCGTCGAATTGAAAGATTACATCCTCACCGGCGCCGGCGGCGTCGCCGAGGCCAGCATGTTCGGCTTTTCCTACATCGCCGGCAGCGGTGCGGAGAGGCCCGTGGCCTTCGCCTATAACGGCGGTCCGGGCTCGGCCAGCGGCTGGGTCCACATGGGCCTGCTGGGGCCGGA
Source organism: uncultured Eubacteriales bacterium (assembly GCA_958428885.1). Taxonomy (GTDB): domain Bacteria; phylum Bacillota; class Clostridia; order Oscillospirales; family Oscillospiraceae; genus Scatomorpha. The sequence goes on along the minus strand of CAUAHS010000173.1, from coordinate 1,841 downwards.
GATAATCAAGTTCCCGGGCTATCCCGAGATCGAAGCTCCGGCCAAGTGGAAGCTCGAGCCCAATGGAGGGAGTTTGCTCGACTTCTGCGACGTGGTCGTCATAGACGCCGTCGGCACCGGCTGGGCGCGTCTCCTCAAGGCAGAGGCGGCGGGGGAGTACTACTCCACCGGCGGCGACGCCCGGGCCTTTGCCCGCTTTATCGAGGACTGGCTCGCGGAACACGGCCGCACTCACTCGCCGGTGTATCTCATCGGCGAGAGCTACGGCACCATACGCAACGTCGCCGTGGCCGACGTGCTGAGCGGAGACATCGACCTGCGAGGCATCGTGCATATAGGCACGTCGCTGAACGTCGGCGCGAGGGGCGCTGTATACGTAGAGCCCAATGTGCGCCGCCTGGGCGCCAACGCCTCCGCCTGCTGGTATCACTACCACCGGGACGAGTGCAGCCGCGAGGACTTCGTTCGCCGGGCGATGGACTTTGCCTGGAGCGATTACGCGCGCGCTCTTCTGCTCGGCAGCCGCCTCCCGGCGTCCGAGCGCGAGGACGTGCTTGAGAAGCTGAGCTATTATTCCGGCCTTGACCGCGAATTTCTCCGCGAAAATGGCCTGAGATTCGAGGAACTGGACTTCCTGCTGCGCCTGAAGCCCGGAGAGGTGCTGAGCGTCTACGATTCCCGCCTGACCTGCCGCCTCGCCTCCGGCGAGGGCTACGCCGCAAACGAGATGGACAGCGCCGACATCATAGAGCCGGACGAGAATAAGGACGCCTTCTCGAGCCTCATAGGCTCCGCCTTCGATGAGGCGCTCGAGAGCTACATTGCCTCCGAGCTGAGCGCACCCGAGGGCAGAGAGTACGCCCGCGACATGCTGGCCATCAGCAGACGCTGGGACTACCGCGGCTATGAGAAGGACACGCTCGCCCTGCCCGTCGAGCTCATGCGCCGCCGCCCGCGGCTGCGTATGCTCTTCGTCAACGGCTGCTACGACCTGAGCTCCACCTTTGACTTCGTGGACTGGTACCTCTCGCGCTACGACCTGCCCTCGGAGCGGACGGACCGCCTGGTCCTGCCCGCCGGGCACGCCTCCTATGTGGGCGAGGGCATGGCCGAGGCGCTGAACGCAAAGATACGCGATTTCATTTCCCAAAGGAGCTGAAAGGGCATGTACCTTATCAATTGCCGCCTCCACGCACCCTTTGCCGGCGGCGTCGAGAGCGAGAGCGGCTGCGTTGAGATAGCCGACGGCCGCATAGTCTCTGTCAGCGAGCGCGCACCGGAGGGCGCGTCAGACGTCTTTGACTGCGGCGGCGGCACGCTGCTGCCCGGGCTCATAGACCTGCACACGCACATCACGGTGATGAGCGGCGTAGGCGTCGAGGCCATAGGCGACCAGATGCAGGTCATGGTCGAGGCCTCGGAGCAGGCAAAGCGCTATCTGCGCTACGGCTTCACCACCATCCGTGACTGCGGCAGCATCGACCGCTGTGCAAATTACGTGAAAAAGCTCATATCCCGCGGCGTTTTCCCCGGCCCTGACATCCTTGCCTGCGGTGAGATACTCATGCCGAGCGTGGAGGACCCGCGCGGGAGCTCCGCCGCCATGACGCGCTTTTGCGACGGAGCGGAGGAATACCGCAAGGCAGTCCGCTCGGAGCGCGGCATGGGCGCCGACTTCATAAAGATCTACGCCTCCGGCTCCGCATTCGTGCCCACAGGCGTGCCCAAACACCCCATCATGACCTATGACGAGATCCGGACCGCCGTGGACACTGCGAGGGCCAACTGCCTCTACGTCGCCGCCCACTGCCACGCCGACAGCGCCATCCGCGACTGCGTCC
>CAUAHS010000172.1 GCA_958428885.1 uncultured Eubacteriales bacterium | reverse complement strand
CTCGACGGCCGGGCCGTCCCCTCCTGCATCATGCTGGCAGTGGAGGCCGACGGGCATGAGATAACCACCATCGAGGGCGTCAGGCAAAACGGCGTGCTGCATCCGCTCCAGCGCGAGTTCATGGACAAGTGGGCGCTCCAGTGCGGCTTCTGCACCCCCGGCATGATAATGTCCGCGCTCTCGCTGCTCAACGAGAACCCCAACCCCACCGAGGAGGAGATACGCGACGGCATCGCGGGCAACCTCTGCCGCTGCACCGGCTACGCCAAGATAGTCGAGGCCATCGACGCCGCCGCTAAGAAGCTGGCTAAGGCAAAGGAGGTCAATGCGTAATGGCGATAATGTCCAAAGAGTACTACGCCGACATTGAGAGCGTATACAAGAAGCCCGAGGATTACGAGCTTGCCGGCAAGGGCAACGCCTATATCCGCATAGACGCCGAGGCGAAGGTCACCGGCACCGCCGTCTATACCGACGACGTGGACCTGCCCGGCATGTACTACTGCAAGCTGGTGCACTCCCCCTACGCCCACGCGCTCATCAAGAGCATAGACTTCACCGAGGCGCTCAAGGTGCCCGGCGTCAAGGGCGTGCTGACCGGCCAGGACTTCCCCGAGGGCCACAACCTCGGCAACCCGGAGGCCTTCAAGGAGCTGGCGGACAAGGAGCCGCTCTGCCGCAAGAAGGTGCGCATGGTGGGCGACGAGGTCGCCGCCGTCTGCGCCACCACCGAGGAGGCCGCCACCCTCGCCGCCTCTCTGGTCAAGGTGGAGTATGAGCCGCTCGAGCCGGTGCTCGACCCCTTCTACTCCATGCAGCCCGACGCCCCGGCCATCCACTACCCCGGCACCAGCAACCTCTCCATCTTCACCACGATGAAGGCCGGCGACCCGGACAAGGCCTTTGCCGAGGCGGATTACACCGACAAGCGCTATTACCGCACCCAGCAGATGGTGCATGCGGCCATCGAGCCCCACGGCGCCGTCGCCAAGTACGAGAACAATGAGTGGACGGTCTGGACGACGACCCAGGGCGCCTACGTCAGCCGCTACTGGATAGCCTGGGGCCTCGGCGTGCCCGAGAGCCAGGTGCGCGTCATAAAGCCCATGATAGGCGGCGGCTTCGGCGGCAAGCTGGACGTCTTTGCCCACGAGCTGTGCCCCTGCAAGTTCGCGCAGATGACCGGCCACCCCGTAAAGTGCATCCTCAAGCGCGACGAGGTGTTCATGTGCACCCGCACCCGCCACCCCATCTCCTTTGAGATAGAGTCCGCCTTCACCAAGGAGGGCAAGCTGCTGGCCAAGCGCTGCAAGCACATCCTCGACGGCGGCGCCTACGGCGGCTCCGGCATCGCGGCGAACACGCTCTCCCTCATCTGCGCCACCTTCCCCTACAAGGTCGAGAACATCGACATGACCGCCCGCAGGCCCTACACTAACCACCCGGCCTCCGGCGCAATGCGCGGCTACTCCGCCTGCCAGGTGCACTTCGCCCACGAGATACACATGGACGAGGTCGCAAACGAGCTCGGCATCGACCCGCTGGAACTCCGCCGCAAGAACGAGATCACCCCGTACTACACCGGCCCCACGGGTCTGGAGTTCACGAGCTGCAAGTTCGACGAGTGCATGGTCGCCGTCGCGGACTACATCGACTGGGCGCACCGTGACCGCTATCCCTTCGGCAGCGGCCAGGGCGTGGGCCTCTCCGGCTCCGGCTTCATGTCCGGCACCGGCTTCCCCGTGCTCGTGACGCCGCACTACTGCTCCTCCTCCACCATCGTCCGCCTGAACCGCGAGGGCTACGCCGTCGTGTTCTCCGGCGCCAACGACATCGGCCAGGGCTGCGACACGGTCATGACCATGATCGTCGCCGAGGAGCTGGGACTGCGCATGGACGAGGTCAAGCTCATCCAGTCCGACACCACCGCCACGCCCTGGGACGCCGGTTCCTTCGGCTCCCGCGTGACCTTCCTCGGCGGCAACGCCTGCCGCCGCGCCGTCGGCGACGCGAAGTTCAAGCTGCTCAGCCACTGGGCCGAGGAGTGGGGCTGCAAGCCTCAGGACATCACCATGAAGGACCACCGCGTGTTCATCAAGGGCGACCCCGAGAAGAACATCTCCTTTAACGAGGCCTGCTTCGGCTATGAGGAGAAGAACTTCGGCCGCTGCGTCGCGGGCGTCGGCTCCTTCGCTCACGAAGGCGACAAGGACATCTACGTCAAGAACGTCGGCAACTACGCCACGGCCTATTCCTTCTCCGCCTCCGCCGCCAAGGTCACGGTCGACATGGAGACGGGCGCCGTCACGCTCGACGACTTCGCCTTCGGCCACGACTGCGGCCGCCCGCTGAACATCCGCGCGGTCGAGGGCCAGATCGAGGGCTCCGTCCTGCTCGGCTTCGGCTTCACCTGCTACGAGGAGTGCCTCTACGACAAGAACGGCAAGCACCTGAACCCCTCGTTCCGCGACTACCACTTCCCGACGGCGCTGGATATGCCGAAGATAAAGACCTTCATCTGCTCCGAGTACGACCCCGAGGGCCCGCTCGGCGCAAAGGAGGCCGGCGAGGGCTCCACCGCGCCCGTCGGCTCCGCCATCGGCAACGCCATCAACTACGCCACCGGCCTGGTGCTCAAGGAGCTGCCCATCACCCCGGAAAAGCTCTGGCGCTGCCTGCGTGAGCACGAGCGCACCGGCAAGACCGAGTTCGGCGCAGAGGACCTGCCCGAGAAATTCGCCAACATGCCGCCTCTGCCGCCGCGCGACTGAGTTACGGCACAATAATGGAGGGAGAGGGCTCGTCACCGGGCCTTCTCCCAACTGAAAAAACGGAGGCACCATGCCCGGACTGAACGAATGGGACGTAACCTCGCAGCAGCTTTCAAAGGCCCACGGCTATGCGGCGAGGACGGATTACCACAAGGATACGGCGAGGGCGCAGGAGACGATGCAGCTCGCGCGCGAGATACTCAGGCTCGCCCGCAGCACGCTGCTCATACACCTGCGCTTCATGGAGCCCGCCCTGGTGCGCCTCGCCGCGAACGGCGACGAGTCCATAACGGCCGAGCTGGCCACGGACGGGCGGTATCTCTACTATAACTCCATCCACATCTGCCGCCTCTTCAAGCGCGCGCGGGAACTGCCCGCGAGGGACTACCTGCACGTCACGCTCCACTGCGTGTTCCGGCACCTCTTTGTGGGCAGGAAGCTCATAGGCGACCTCTGGGACCTCGCCTGCGACATCGCGGTCGAGAACCTCATCAATGAACTTGACATCAAGAGCCTCTACTGCGAGCGCCAGGAAAAGCAGCACTGGCTCATAGCAAAGCTCCGCGAGGCCATGCCCCGGCTGACGGCGGAGCGCATATACCGCTGGCTCATCGAACAGGACCTGCCCCCGCAGGAGGTGGGCCGCATCAGGGGCTATTTCTACGCCGACGACCACCGCATCTGGCACAACCAGCCTGAGACGGCGTCCGGCACGGGCGGGGACACCCAGGACGAGGGCTCCGGCGGCGAAAAGCCCGACATAGGCGACACCCCAGGCGGCGACGACGGGCTGCCGCCCCCCGAGGACGGCGACGGCGACGAGCAGCAGGCCAAAGGCGGCCGGGCCACGGGCGAAAAGCGTGACCACGGCGACGACTCCGGCGAGGGCATGCCTGGCAGAGAGAACAGCGAGCCTGGCGAAAAGAGGGCGCTCTCCCCGCAGGAGACGGAGCGCATGTGGAAGGACATCAGCGAGCGCATAGAGGTGGACCTCGACACCGCCTCGTCCTCCTACGGCGAGAATGCGGGCGATTTTGTCGCCGCACTGCGGGAGGTGAACCGCGAAAAGGTGGATTACGCCGCCTTCCTCCGCCGCTTCGCCGTCCTCGGCGAGAACATCCAGGTCAACGACGACGAGTTCGACTACATCTTCTACACCTACGGCATGAAGCTCTACGGCAAAATGCCGCTCATAGAGCCGCTGGAGTACAAGGAGGTCAAGCTCGTGCGCGAGTTCGTCATCGCGCTGGACACCTCGGAGTCCGTCGCGGGCTCGCTGGTGCAGAGCTTTGTCACAAAGACCTGGAACATCCTCAAGCAGACCGAGAGCTTCTTCACAAAGGTGAACATACACATCCTCCAGTGCGGCGCAAAGGTGGAGGAGGACGCCAAGATACGCGATCAGGACGAGTTTGACGCCTACATGCAGCGCATGGTCCTGCGCGGGTTCGGCGGGACGGACTTCCGCCCCGTGTTCGAGCACGTGGACACGCTCATACGCCAGCACGAGTTTGCAAATCTGCGCGGACTCATCTACTTCACCGACGGCTACGGCACCTTTCCCGCCATGCCCCCGGAATATGAGACGGCCTTTGTGTTTGTGGACACAGGCCGTGAACTGCCCGACGTGCCGCCCTGGGCGATAAAGATAAGGATGACCCCGACCGAGGTCGAGGACATCTCGGACCGGTG
>CAUAHS010000171.1 GCA_958428885.1 uncultured Eubacteriales bacterium | reverse complement strand
GTGCGCAGGAGGATGGCGCCGCCGCCGTCGTAGACCGGCGTCACGTACGCCTCGGTGCCGAGCTCCACCGCCACGTTCGGCAGCTCCTCGCCTGAGGTGAGAGGGCAGAGGCGGAAGTTCGCAAAGCCGTAGTCCAGCAGGGCGGAGGCGTCCTTGTTGCGGCTCTCGATGCTCTCGGCGTGCATGATGACCGCGATGTACTCCGTGCCGTCCCGCTCGGCGGAGGCCGAGAGGCAGTACATCGCCGTGGAGGTGTAGCCCGTCTTGAGGCCGGTGCAGCCCTCGTAGAAGCGGACCAGTTTGTTCGTGTTCGTGAGCTCGGAGGCACCGTCACGCACGGAGTCCATCCAGATGGTCGTGTAGTTCTTTATCCACTCGTGGCTCAGCAGCTCGCGGCTCATGACGGCGATGTCCAGGGCGCAGGTGTAGTGCGCCGTGTCGTCAAAGAGGCCGGTGCAGTTCGTGAACTGCGTGTTCTCAAGGCCGAGCTCCTCCGCCCGCTGGTTCATCCGCTCCACAAAGGCGGCTTCGGAGCCGCAGAGATGCTCCGCCAGAGCCACGGCGCAGTCGTTGGCAGAGACCACGGCCACACACTTTATCATGTCCGAGACGGAGAGCTGTTCGCCCACCTCCAGCCAGATCTGGCTGCCGCCCATCGAGGCCGCACGCTCCGAAGCCGTGACCATGTCGTCGAGCGCGAGCTCTCCGGAGTCCACCGCCTCGGCTATGAGCAGCAGCGTCATGACCTTGGTCACGGAGGCGGGGGGACGGCGCTCCGTCTCGTTTTTGGCGTAGAGCACGGTGCCGGTCTGCCGCTCTATGAGCACGGCGGAGGGCGCGGCGACCTCCGGGGCGGCGGGGTCCTGAGCCTCCAGCGCGGCGGCGGGTACGGCCAGCAGGAAGCAGAGCAAAAGCGCGGTCAGGATGCTTGCTGTCTTTTTCATTTTGAGCGACCTCCGAAAGCCGGTTTTTGTAAAACCCTATGCGGCCTCGTCCGCGAAAATGCCCCCGTCGGGGTGGTAGACGTAAATTATGCGATATTCACTTCAAATGTGTATTTTCTGTGAACGGCACAAGCGGGGAAAATGCCCGCTGCGGCGGGGCTTTTGCACATTTTCAACAGGGTTTTCAACCGCGGGGAGTGTCGAAAAAAGTCGGCGAATATTCATTAAACAGTTGACATAAGGATTATAAAGCCCGTCCGGCCTGGTTTTTGCGGTTGACGGGCGGGAGGGCTGCGGTTACAATAGAAACGGTGCGCAGCCGGTTGAAAACGGGGAGGCAGGCATGAAAAGATTCGGCGGAGACAAAAAATACCTCTATTGGGGCGTGACGGCGTTTGCCGTCATAGCTTGCAGCATTGCGTTCTACATGCTGCTCTCGCGCTGGGGCGACGTGGCGAAGGGCTTTTCCGCCCTTGTGCACATCATCGCGCCATTCATATGGGGCTTTGCGATAACCTATCTGCTCAGGCCCGCAATGGTGTTCTTCGAGCGGACGCTGACGAACCCGCTGGGAGACAGGCTCTTCAAAAACGACCACCGCCGCTCCTTCGGCTTCGGCCGGGCGACGGCCATCATCATTGCCGAGCTGCTGATGCTGCTCATCATAGGCGCGCTGCTCTGGCTCATCCTGCCCCAGATATACTCGAGCGTGAACAGCATAGTCCAGAACAGCCAGAGCTATTACGAGACCATCGTGAAATGGGTCACGCGCACCTTTGAGGACTACCCCGAACTCAAGGACGAGGCCGTGAGCCTGCTGAACAGCGCCTCGGACCAGATGACCCGCTGGGCGACGGAGACTCTCCTGCCGCAGATGACAAACCTCATCAGCAGCATCACCTCCGGCATCGTGACCTTCGTGCGCGGCATCTACTACATAGCCGTGGGCATCATCGTCTCGTTCTATCTGCTCTTCAACAAGGAGGCGGTGGCCACGGGCGCAAAGCGCGTGCTCTACTGCATCTTCACGGTGGAGGCTGCGGAAAAGGTCCTCGAGGGCGTGCGCTTCACGGACAAGACCTTCATGGACTTCATCTCCGGCAAGATACTCGACAGCGCCATAATCGGCATACTCTGCTACATCTGCTGCCGGCTGATGAACATGCCGTACATGCTGCTGGTGTCGGTCATCGTTGGCGTGACGAACGTCATCCCCTTCTTCGGCCCCTTCATCGGCGCCATACCCTCGGCTTTCATCATACTGCTGGTGGACCCGATGAAGTGCCTGCTCTTTTTGGTATTCATCCTCATCCTGCAGCAGTTCGACGGCAACATCCTGGGTCCGAAGATCCTGGGCAGCTCCACGGGCGTGAACGGCTTCTGGATAATGTTCGCCATCATCATCGGCGGCGGCTTCTTCGGCTTTATGGGCATGCTGCTGGGCGTGCCGGTGTTCGTGGTCATATACACGCTCATCAAGAACCTGACCCGCCGCAAACTGCGCCGCAGCGGGCTGCCGGAGGACTATGTGAGCTATGAGAACCTGCACCACATAGACCCCAGGACGGGCGAGCACATAGAGATGCCGCCCCAGCCCACGCCGGAGGAGCGCAGGGCAAAACGTGCCGAAGCGCGCGAGGCCTCCAAAGCCGCGGGAGCGGCGAGGGCGGAGCGGCTCCGCCGGCTCATAATAAAAAACGCCCGGGGGAAGAGGCCCCCGGACGACAAGGACAGGAAGGGAAAATGACCGCGCTCAGGTGTGCGAGAGCGTCTCGCGCGCTTCATGCAGACAGCGGCAGAACTCGTCGAGCTCCTCCTCCGTGGTGAAGCGGGACAGACCGAGGCGCAGTGCGCCGTCGATGACCGGGGCAGGCAGCCCCATGGCCTCCAGCACATGGCTCCGCCCGCCCTTCTTGCAGGCGGAGCTTTTCGATACGCTGATGCCCCTGGCCTCGAGATAGTTCATCAGCACCTCGCTCCTGTACCCGGGCAGGGAGATGCAGAGGATGTGCGGCGCACCGCCGCCTATGACGACGAGGCCGGGATTTTCGGCACGCAGCCGCTCCACCGTGTGCTCACGCAGCTGTGCCATGCGCTCCGTGGACTCTGCCATGAGGGAGCGGCCGATGCGGGCGGCCTCGCCGAAGGCGCAGATGTTCGGCATGGCCTCCGTGCCCGCCCGGCGGCCGTCCTCCTGGGAGCCGCCGACGATGAGCGGCCGCAGGTGCAGCCCGGAGCGGATGTAGAGCGCGCCGATGCCCTTCGGCGCGTGTATCTTGTGTCCGGAGATGGTCACCATGTCCGCGCCGAGGCTCTTCACCGTGAAGGGCAGCTTGAGAAAGCCCTGCACCGCGTCGCAGTGCAGCAGCGCTTTGGAATTCGCCTTTTTGAGCGCGCGGGCGACGCCGGGGAGGTCGTTGACAGCGCCGGTCTCGTTGTTCACCAGCATGAGCGAGACGAGCACCGTGTCCGGCCTGAGCGCGTCGACGACCGACTGCACGGGTATTGCACCGCTCTCGTCCGGGGCGAGGCGGGTGACCTCATAGCCGCGGCGTTCCAGCTCGTCGAGCGACTTGCGTATGGCGTCGTGCTCCGTGAGGGAGCTGATGACGTGGCCGCCCTTGGCGCTCGCGGCAAAGGCGCCGGAGAGCAGCGCCCAGTTGTCGGCCTCCGAGCCGCAGGAGGTGAACACCAGCTCCTTCGGCTGGCAGCCGAGGCAGAGGGAGATCTCGCGCCTTGCAGCGTCGAGCATGCGCTTGGCCTCACGCCCCCGCGCGTGCGTGGAGCTCGGGTTGCCGTAGACCTCCGTCATAACTTTGTATGCCATGTCAGCGGCCTCGGGACAGACCCGCGTCGTGGCCGAATTGTCCAGATAGATGTCCAAAAATATCACCTTCGAGGTATCAAGTCATGAAATACATTATAAACACACTCGGCTGCAAGGTCAACCAGTACGAGACCCAGGCCATGGAGACGCTGCTGCACGAGCATGGACACGAGAGAGCCGCCGAGGACGCCGAGGCAGACGTCGTCATCGTAAACTCCTGCGCTGTCACGGCGGAGAGCGGGCGCAAGTCCCGCCAGGCGCTCCGACACCTCATGGAGCGCTATCCGAACGCCAAAAGCGCCGTCTGCGGCTGCTGGGCGCAGACGGACCCGGACGCTGCCGAGGCCATAGGCGCCGACGTGGTCTGGGGCAGCGGCGACCGCCGCGGCTTTGTCGAGGCCGTGGAGCGCGCGGTGAGCGGGAGCGCGCACGAGCGGAGCATAGACAAGCCCTTTGAGCGCAGGATAATAGAGGACCTGCCCGCCGGCGCCTTCTCCGGCCACGCGCGGGCCTATCTCAAGCTCGAGGACGGCTGCCAGAACTTCTGCACCTACTGCATCATACCATACGCAAGGGGGCGTGTGCGCTCCCTGCCGCCTGAGCGTGCCGCCGCCGAGGCCGGAGAGCTCGCCGAAAAGGGCTACCGCGAGCTGGTGCTCACGGGCATAGAGATAGCCTCCTACGGCGAGGACCTGCCCGGCAAGCCCGATCTTGCG
>CAUAHS010000170.1 GCA_958428885.1 uncultured Eubacteriales bacterium | reverse complement strand
TTTCGCGGTAGAGCATTTTGAGTATCTCGGTGCGCTGCTGCATGCCGACGGTGATGTCCTCCACCTTGGCGTCCAGGTCGACCTTCAGGCCGTAGCGCTCGGAGAGTTCCTCGACCTTCTTGCGGGCTTCCTTCTTCTGCAGGAAGCCGAGCTTCGTCGTCTCCGCACCGAGGATGATGTTGTCCAGCACCGTGAAGACGTCGATGAGCTTGAAGTGCTGGTGCACCATACCGATGCCGAGCCTTGTCGCGTCGTTGGGGTCGTTTATCTTGACGACCTCGCCGTTTTTCTTGATGACGCCCTCCTCCGGCTGGTACATTCCGAAAAGCACGCTCATCAGCGTGCTCTTGCCCGCGCCGTTTTCGCCCAGAAGAGCATGGATCTCGCCCTTTCTGAGCTGGAGGGTGATGTTGTCGTTAGCGACTATTCCGGGAAAACGCTTGGTGATGCCGAGCATCTCGATTATGTATTCCGGCTGCGCTGCCACCGCCCCGCCCCCTTTTTAACGTAGTACACTTTATTATAATTTAACAGCCGTCAAAAAACAAGAAAATTATACAAATTCGCCGAGACCGCTGCAAAAAAAGAGAGGCCCCGGAGGGCCTCTCTTCGAGTGGTTATGTACGAGTCATCACACCACGGTGATGTTCAGGTTGGGCAGGACGCCGTTGAGGGTGGCGGTGGCGTCCATGTTGTTCTCGTCAACGGGGTAGTTGGCGTCGACAACGAGGGTGCCGTCCTTCATGGCCTGGAGCTGAGCCTCATACTCCTCGACGGTGTAGTTCTCCATGGACCAGGTAGCGGTCGGCAGGCCGACAGCGTCGTCATTGGCGCCCAGGGTGGTCTGCACGCCGCCGATCTCGTCCCAAGTGCCGTCGTAGTGGTGGCCGAGGGCGACCTGGGCGGCCTGGGAGATGCCCTTCAGGGCAGAGGTGATGACGGTGTCGCTCAGCGGGCTCTGGTCGACGTCAACGCCGATGACGATGCCGTCGTTGGCGGCCGCAGCAGCGGTGATGGAGCTGAACATGGAGCCGCCGCAGGCGAAGACGACCTCAGTGCCGTTGGTGTACCAGCCGTTGATCATGGTCTGCAGCTCGGGGGAGGCGGAGAAGGTGCCGCCGTACTGCCAGGAGTACATCACGTCAACGTTCACGCCCATCTCCTGAGCAGCCGCGCTGGCGCCCTGGAGATAGCCGTAGCCGTAACGGCAGCAGGCCGGGTTGGAGCCGCCGCCGCCGCCGGAGAAGCCGATCTTGGTGAAGCCTTCCTTGACGATGGCGTAGCCGGCGAGGTAGCCGCACTGCTCTTCCTGGAAGTTGATGCCCGCAACGTTGGTGAGGATGTTGCCCTGGACGTTGGGATCGGGATCATCATCCAGCGGGTAGCCGTCGATGAACACGAAGTGGACGTCCGGGTTGTTGATGGCGGCGGTGCGGAGAGCGGCCTCCTGCAGGAAGCCGGCGCAGACGACGACCTTGGCGCCGGCGTCGACAGCGGCCTGCATGGCGTTCACGCGGTCGTCATCGGTGGCCTCGTTGCCGTTGGCGGGCTGATAGTACTTGTAGGTCAGGCCGTTGTTGGCGGCGTAGAGCTTGACGCCGTTCCAGGTGCCCTCGTTGAAGGAGCCGTCCTGGAGCTGGCCGACGTCGGTGACGAAGGCGACCTCGTAGGTGCCGTCGGCGGACTCAGCGTCGTTGGGGATCTCGTTGGGGTCGGTGATGGCGCCGGTGGTGTCACCCTCGCCGTCCTCGGGGACTTCGGACTCGGTGGCCGGAGCCTCGGACTCGGTGGCGTCCGGCGTGTCGCTGGTCGGGGTGGTGTCAGTCCCGCCGCAGGCGGCGAGGGCGAATACCATCACGAGAGCGAGAAGCAGTGCAAGAAACTTCTTCATTTCTGTAAGTATCCTCCGTTTCATATTATGATTCGGGTTTTTTCGCGCAGGAAGATCCTGCGTTAATTGGCATTATATCACCTATATGCACATCATTCAAGTGGGTTGCCTGTTTCCGTTTCGTAAATTTTATTATGTCAATTTGACAACTCTGCGGCGGTGTCCAGGGCGAGGGTGATCATGTCGTTGAAACCGGTCTGGCGCTCCTCGGGGGTGAGCTCCTCGGGGCGGTAGAGGTGGTCGGAGATGGTGCAGAGGCAGAGCGCGTGTCCGCCGGCGCGGGCGGCGGTCATGTAGAGGCCGGCGGCCTCCATCTCAACGGCGAGGACGCCGAGCTTGCGCCACTGGTCGGGACCGTCGGAGCCGTCGTTATAGAAGTTGTCCGCCGAGAGCACGTTGCCGGCCCTGATGGAGAGCCCCCTCTCCCGCGCGAGCGACATCGCCGTAGAGAGCAGCGTCCAGTCCGCCGTGGGGGCGAAGGTGCCGTTCACGCCGAACTGGTGGGCGAAGTTCGAGTCCGTGCAGGCGCCGACGGCGGCGACGACGTCCATGAGCTTGAGGTCGTCGGCGAGACCGCCCGCGGAACCGATGCGGATGATGTTCTCGACGCCGTATTCCTTATAGAGCTCCCAGCTGTAGATGCCGATGGACGGGATGCCCATGCCGCTGGCCTGGACGGAGACCTTGGCACCCTTCCAGAGCCCGGTGAAGCCCTGGACGCCGCGGACATTGTTGACGAGTTTGGCCTCGGTGAGGAAGTTTTCGGCTATATACTTCGAGCGGAGCGGGTCGCCCGGCATGAGGACGGTCTTTGCGAAATCGCCTTTGACGGCGCTGTTGTGGGGTGTGGGCATGTTTATTACCTCCGTTTGCCAATATTCTGCAAAAATTATATCCCGGGCGTATGCAAAAGTCAAATTGCATGTGGGCGCTCTCTGTGGTAGAATCTTGACGAATGGGGGAGTGCTTACATGGGCAGCGTCATGACCATAGGCATAGCGGGCGGCACGGGCAGCGGAAAGACCACCATCACCCGCCGGCTGCAGCAGAAATTCTCGTCTAACGTCAGCGTAATCTACCACGACAACTACTACAAGGCGCACAACGACCTCAACTACGAGCAGCGCTCGCTGCTGAACTACGACTGCCCGGACGCCTTCGACACCGAGCTGATGCTGCGGGACCTGAAGCGTCTGCGTGCGGGCGAGGCGATACGCTGTCCGGTCTACGACTACACCATCCACAACCGCTCGGACAAGACGGTGCTGGTGAAGCCCTCGCCGGTGGTGATAGTGGAGGGCATACTGATCCTCCAGGACCCGCGCCTCTGCGAGCTGCTGGACATCAAGATCTTCGTGGACACGGACGCCGACGTGCGCATACTGCGCCGAATCGTGCGCGACGTGCGCGACAGGGGCCGGAGCCTGGAATCCGTGGTGGACCAGTATCTGACGACGGTCAAGCCGATGCACGAGATGTACGTCGAGCCCTCGAAGCGGAACGCGGACATCATCATCCCCGAGGGCGGGCACAATCTCGTGGCGATGGACATGCTGATAGAGCGCATAAGAGCACATGTGAGCGGGGTACAGAAAAATGGCTAAACTCTATTTCAAATACGGCGCTATGGGCAGCTCGAAATCGGCCCAGGCGCTGATAACTCAGTTCAACTACGAGGAGCTGGGCATGACGGTGTGGCTCATCAAACCGAGCGTGGACGACCGGGACGGGGCGAACATCGTGAAGAGCCGCGTCGGCCTCAGCCGTGAGGCGGAGGTGATAACGCCGGAGGACAGCATCCGCGCGCGGTACGAGGCGACGGGCGGCCGGGACGTGATCATCGCGGACGAGGCGCAGTTTTTCACGCCGGAGCAGATAGACGAGCTGCGGGACATCGTGGACGAGCTCAACGTGCCCGTGCTGTGTTTCGGGCTGCGGACGGACTTTCTGACGCACATGTTCCCGGGATCCCGCCGGCTGATGGAGCTGGCGGACTCGATAACGGAGGTCAAGACGGTGTGCGCCTGCGGTGCGAAGGCCACGGTGAACGCCCGATTGACCCCCGACGGCCGCATAGTTACCGAGGGCGAGCAGGTGTTCCTCGGCGGCAACGACGCCTACGTCGCCATGTGCCACCGCTGCTGGAAGAAGAAGATAACCGAGCAGAGCCGCGTCCAAAAGAAAAAATAGCACCCATCTCTGCGCGCAACGCGCGCGTCTGAAAGTTTCGCCCGCCTTTTCAAAGGCGGCAGGGTGCAGGGGCAGAGCCCCTGCCCGCGCTCCGCAGAGCGCGGAACTCCCCTTTTTGCTTATTAAAGCGCAGGAGGGGGTCTAAGGGGGAACCCTCGCCGGGGGTTCCCCCTTTTATTTTGCACTGTTGCGTGTGCGCCTTTACATTGGGTGATATTCGCTCCCCCCACTGCCTGTTCCACCCCATTTCTTTGCTCGCGCGCAAAGAAACGGGGTGGAGCACCAAAGAAATGCACCTTTGGCGGGGGCTGTACCAAATCCGCGATGTTCGATGCGTTTCTCATACCATAAGCGGTTACCCTGCCCGTCGGATTACCGCCTACCTCACCTTCGCCGGGGGCGAACGTGCTCAC
>CAUAHS010000169.1 GCA_958428885.1 uncultured Eubacteriales bacterium | reverse complement strand
TCTCATACACACAATGGAGCGCTACATGTGTACGAACCCGGACAACGAGCTCATCGACCGCATTTCCGAGGGCCTGCTGACCTCGGTCATAGACGCCGGAAGAACCGTTATGGCGCAGCCGGGGGATTACGAGTCCCGCGCGACACTCATGCTGGCGGGCAGTCTGGCTCACAACGGCCTCACGGGCGCCGGGCGTGCCTGCGGGCTCTGGGCCCACAAGCTTGAGCACGAGATGAGCGCCCTGGACGACCACATCGCCCACGGAGCCGGACTTGCCGTGGTGTGGCCGGCATATCTGGAGTTTTTCGCCCGTCACGGCCTGTTTGCTGAGCGCCTGGAGCGCTATGCGGAGAAAATATGGGGCAAGGGGACCATCGCGGGCGGCATAGAGGCCACGCGCGAGTACTTCTGCAGTCTCGGAATGCCTGAGCACCTCTCGGACTTCGGACTCACGGCGGAGGACGCGGAATACATGAGCCGCCGCTGCACGGACGACGGGAAAAAGACCTTTCCGAGCGTCATACCCCTCGGCCTGGAAGAAGTGCGTGAGATCTATTCCCTCTGCCTCTGAGCAAAATACCCCTTGGTGAGCCGCGAGACCTCGCCGGAGAGCAGAAAGAGCGAGATGAGGTTCGGCAAGGCCATCAGGGCGTTGAGTATGTCGGCTATCTCCCATATCATGCTCCGTGTGCCGGCAGCGCCCAGCACGGCGGAGAGAGCGTAGAGCAGCACAAAGCCCCGGCCTGAGCGCTCGCCGAGCAGGAAACCGCAGCAGCGCAGCCCGTATATGCCCCAGCCGAGCAGAGACGAGAGCGAAAAGAGCAGCATGCAGGCGGAGAGTATCGCCGCCGACGCTCCGCCGCCGAACACCCCCGCAAAGGCCGAGACGCAGACGGAGAGCGTCGCCGGGCTGCCGTAGGGTACCGCCGCACCGGAGCAGAGTATCGCGAGACCGGTCAGCGTGCATACGATGACGGTGTCTGCAAAGACCTCGAATATGCCGAAAAAGCCCTGCCTCACCGGGTCGGTCTCACTGCTTGAGGCGTGGGCGATGGGTGCGGAGCCGAGCCCCGCCTCATTTGAGAACACGCCCCGCCGCACGCCCCAGCCGATGCACGCACGCAGACCTATGCCGCCGCAGACCGCCTCCGGCCGGAGGGCGCAGACGAAAATGTCGCGCAAGACTCCGGGGAGCCTCCCGGCGTTTGCAGCAATGACGGCCAGGCAGGAGAGAACGTATATAAGTCCCATGAGCGGCACAAGCGCCTCGCAGACCCGGGCCAGCCTGCCCATGCCGCCTGAGAGGACATAGAGCGCAAATAGCGCCACCAGCGCCCCTGCGGCCAGAGCAAATATGCGCCGCTCGGCGGGCAGACCGGGCAGCAGCTCCATCGCAAGGGTGCGGGCGGCGCCGGATATCTCTGCGCCCTGTACGGCACTGCCCATTCCGAAGGCCGCCAGCGTGCCGAAGAGGGCGAAGGCCCGGGCCAGAGGCAGAAACCGCTCGCCGAGGCCGTTCTTGATGGTGTACATCGGTCCGCCGAGCCACTGTCCGTCCTTGCCGCGCTCGCGGAAGCGGACGGCGAGTGTGACCTCGGCAAACTTGGTGGCCATGCCGAGTACTGCCGTCAGCCAGAGCCAGAAGAGCGTGCCCGGACCGCCCAGGGATATCGCCAGCGCCACGCCCGCGATGTTTCCGGTGCCGACCGTGCCCGCCAGGGCGGCGCATACGGCCTGCACAGGGGTGACCGCGCCCTTTGCGGCGACCTTGCGCGAGAATATGCCGCCCAGAGTCCGGCGCATCGCCTCAGGGAAATGCCGGAGCTGTACAAAGCCGCAGCGGATGCTCAAGAATATGCCCGTGCCGGCGAGCAGAGCCGCCATGGGTGCGCCCCAGAGCGCCGACGACGCGGCGGATATTACAGTCTGCAAAAGCCTCGCCTCCCGTAAAGCCTACGCCCGCCTCCGGCACGGCATGACTTCGGGGCGGGGGAGAGGAGCAAACAGCTTGGAAAACGAACTGGAACTGACAAAAAAGCGCCTTGCCGAGCTCTCACGCCGTGCCTATGAGCGCGGGGTGCGGACCTTTTCGGAGTTCCTCACGCCCGGAGAGCAGACGGAGCTTGGCCGCATGCGGCTCGCAGAGCCCTGCGTGCTCGACGGCGGCTACTCCGAGGCGGAGCGCCGTGTGGCCGTGTTCGGCGGTGAGAGTGCGCCGATATGCTGTCTCGAGATAGCGCCGGTCTCACCGAAATTCGCAGAGGAGCTGACGCACCGGGACTATCTCGGCTCGCTCATGGGCCTGGGCCTGCGCCGGAGCGTGCTGGGAGACATCGTGCTCGCCGGGGGCGGGGCTTATGTGTTCTGCCTCGAGAGTGTGGCGGGGCATATTGCGGACGGCTTGACCCAGGTCAGGCGCACCAATGTTCACGTGACCCCGGTCGAGAGCCTGCCGGAGAGCGTGACCGCCCCGCCGGAGGAGACCACGCTGACAGCCGCATCAGAGCGGCTGGACGCCCTGGTCTCGGCGGCGTTCACCCTCTCCCGCTCGGAGAGCGCGAGGCTGTTCGAGGCTGAACGCGTGTTTGTGAACGGCCTGAGCGCGCACTCGCCCTCCTCACGGCCTGAGGCGGGCGACATGGTCTCCGTGCGTGGACTGGGGCGCTTCCGCTTCGAGGGCACGCAGGGGGAGACCAGAAAGGGCCGCCTGAGGGTGTGCCTGCGCATATACGGGAAATAAGGGGGACGCACATGAGCTGCGATCTGCACACACATTCCACCTTCTCGGACGGCACCTGCACGCCGGAGGAGATAGTCTCCGCCGCCGAAGCCCTTGGCCTTGCAGCCGTGGCACTCTGCGACCACAACGACGTGGACGGTCTGCCGCGCCTTCTGCATGCTGCGGAGGGCATGCGCACGTCCGCAGTGCCGGGGACGGAGATCTCCACGGACTATGAGGGCACGGAATTGCACATCGTGGGCCTGTTCGTGCCGGAGAGCGGCTACGGCGCAGTCCGCTCCCTGACGGAGAGAATGCGCCGCAGCAAGGCGGAGAGCAACCTGACCCTTGAGCGGCGGCTGAGGGCGGCGGGGTACATGGTGGATTACGCAGCAATGCAGGCGTCTCACCCGGGGACGGCGATAAATCGTGCGCACTTTGCCTCGGAGCTGATGCGCCTGGGGTATGTGAAGTCGGTCAGCGAGGCCTTTGAGACGCTGCTGGCGCCGGGCGAGGGCTTTTACGAGCCGCCCGAGTTCACGGACGTGTTCGAGGCCATATCCCTTCTGCGCGGGATAGGCGCCGTGCCGGTGCTGGCGCACCCGCTGCTGAAGCTGGACGCCTCGGGGCTGGAGCGGTTCCTGCCTCGTGCGGTGAAAAGCGGCCTGCTGGCCATTGAAACTCGCTATCCGCTGTTCGACGCCGCGGATGAGCGCACGGCGGACGAGGCGGCGGAGGCCTTCGGCCTGCTGCCGAGCGGCGGCAGTGACTTCCACGGCGACAACAAGCCGGACATCAGCCTCGGCAAGGGCAGGGGTGCGCTCGACGTGCCGGACGAGTGGTACGAGGCGCTGCGTGAGGCGGCGGAAAAAGCCTGACGGGGTCTCCCAAAATGGAGGCCCCGCCCTTTTTCATATGCCCTTGTATTTCTTGCGCGTTGCCATCCCGCCCCGTATGTGCCGCTCTGACTTGTTCTGGTCGAGCAGCTTGCGGACATCATTGTAGAGATCTACGCTGATGCCCTCAAGCCGTTCGGTTATGTCCTTATGTACGGTTGACTTTGAGACGCCGAACGCTTTGGCGGCGGCTCGGACGGTGGCGCGGTTTTCGGTAATGTACTCCGCGAGCTTGACTGCCCGCTCCTCGATGTCAGTCTTCATTTTCACCACTCCCGGCTTGTCGTGGTGAATTATATGATTAGAGAGAGGCAGTATATGCGTAGTGAGCGGTTGTCCGGAAGTTGACAGAGTCCGCCGTTCATGGTAGAGTGCCAGTTGATCGACGTGCGAGGCTGTGCCCGAGTACAAGCTCCGCAGAGGGAGGTATGCCCATGAATATGTATCAGCTCAAGTGCTACATCACGGTCTGCCGTTACATGAGCTTTACCAAGGCTGCAAACCAGCTGCTGATCACTCAGCAGGGCATAAGCAAGATAATAAGCCGCATGGAGGAGGAACTGGACGTGCCCCTCTTCGTGAGGCAGAACATGAAGCTGGAGCTCACGGACTACGGCAAGCTCTTTCTCAACAGCGCGCTCGGCATACTGCGTGAGTACAACAGCGTCACGGAGCAGCTGGCCCAGATGCGGGAGCAGAACGTCGCCTCGCTCAACATCTATCTCCCCACCGGCATGATGCACGTCTTTCCCATCGACGCCTTCAGCCGCTTCCGGGACAGTTATCCGGAGATAAACCTGAATCTCCAGCAGGCGGCCGACATCGAGTGCGAAAACGCCCTGGTCAGCGGCAAGGCGGACGTGGCCTTCTGCGCCATGCCTGTGGACACGAACGTCTTTACCGTCCACGCCACCAAGAGCCAGCCGGTATATTTCCTCGTCTCGCG
>CAUAHS010000168.1 GCA_958428885.1 uncultured Eubacteriales bacterium | reverse complement strand
AGAGCCAGACTGCCTCGAAGAACAACACAAGGACCGCGAAAAACGCGCCGAAGCCCATCAGGAGGGAAGTCGGTGCGGCCGTCTGCGCCTTTTTGGCCATCTTCTCCTTCATAGGCTATTTCAACGTAGACGGCTGGTTCATAGACTTCTTCTGCGGCTTCATAAAGGGCCTGCTGGGCTGGGGCTTTTATTTGTTCCCGCCCGCGCTGCTGCTGGCGGCGATCGGCCTGGCCTTCCACCGCGGCCGCCCCGTGGCCTTCAGGATATTCTGCTGCGTCATGCTGCCCATAATCTTCAGCGCCATGGCGCACCTGCTGTTTTCCCGCACGGCTCTGGAGCTCGGCGGCAATTTCGGCGAACTGGTCAAGGGCATGTACGCCGAGGGCAAACTCATGCAGGGCGGCGGCCTCATCGCGGGGCTGCTCTCCATGGCGCTGGAGTCGATGTTCAGCGTCTACGGGGCGTTCCCGCTGCTGCTGGCGCTGTTCCTGTTCTTCCTCATGTACGCCGTGAACCTCAGCATAGGCAAGGTCGCCCGCTGGCTCTCCGGCCGTGAGCGCGTGGAGTATGAGTACGAGCCGGAGCCCGAGCCCGAGCCCGCCCCGGTCTCCCGCAAGGAGGCCAAGGAGGCCGCAAAGCCCGCCAAAAAGCCCAAAAACCGCGCCATCGACATCCCCGTGGACGACGAGCCCGACGAGGACGTGGACTACGGCGGGGTGAAAGTCAGCTACTTCACCGAGGAGGAGGCCGGGCAAAAGCGCGCCAAGCCCGAGAAGAAGCCCGCCCCCGCGCCGGAGCCGGTGTTCGATCTGGAGCAGGAGCTGGACGAGCCCTCCTTTGCGCCCGTGGACGTGCCCGCAGCTGCGCCGATAAAGCCCGCCGAACCCGCCAAGCCCAGCCGTGCCGAGGTGGCCGCCGAGACCGCCGCCGTCGCCGCCGAGATAGAGAACGCCGCGTCAACCACGCCGGAATATGAATTCCCGCCCATAGACCTCCTGCGCAAGGGCACAGCCGCCGCGGTGGACGGCCGGGACGAGATTGCCCTCAACCGCGACAGGCTTGAGACCACGCTGCACAGCTTCGGCGTTGCGGCGAACATCGTCGGCGTCACGCGCGGACCCACCGTCACGCGCTACGACCTGGAGCTCGACGCGGGCGTGAAGCTCACGAAGCTCACCAACCTCTCCAGCGACCTCGCGCTCTCGCTGGGCGTCATGAACGTCCGCATAGCGCCCATCCCGGACAAGATATCCACCGTCGGCGTCGAGGTGCCGAACAAGATAGTCAGCATCGTCTACCTGCGGGACATCATCGACTCGCCCGCGTTCAAGAACGCGACCTCGAGCCTCTCCTTCGCCATAGGCAAGGACATAAGCGGCGAGTGCGTCGTCGGCAACATTGCCAAGCTGCCGCACATGCTCATCGCGGGCACCACCGGCTCCGGCAAGAGCGTCTGCCTCAACTCGCTGCTGCTGAGCCTGCTGTATAAATCCACGCCCGAGCAGGTCAGGCTCATCATGATAGACCCCAAGATGGTCGAGCTCGGCATCTATAACGGCATCCCGCACCTGTATGTCCCCGTCGTGACCGACCCGAAAAAGGCCGCCGGTGCGCTGCAATGGGCCGTCGTGGAGATGCTCAAGCGCTACCGCCTCTTTTCCGAGGCGGGCGTGCGCGATCTCGCGGGCTACAACGCCCACCAGAAGAAACTCGGCGGCGAGACCATGCCCCAGGTCGTCATCGTCGTGGACGAGCTGGCCGACCTCATGCTCGTCGCCTCCAAGGACGTGGAGGAGAGCATCTGCCGCGTGGCTCAGATGGGCCGTGCCGCGGGCATGCACCTCATAATCGCCACGCAGAGGCCCTCCGCCGACGTCATAACCGGCCTGATGAAGGCCAACATCCCCAGCCGCATTGCCTTTGCGGTCTCGAGCGCGATGGAGTCGCGCATCATCCTCGACGCCTCCGGCGCCGAGAAGCTCATAGGCATGGGCGACATGCTGTATTCGCCCCTCGGCAGCGGCAAGCCCATCCGAGTCCAGGGCGCCTACGTCTCCGACGAGGAGCGCGAGGACGTCATCGACTTTATCAAGCGCAGCTCCGCACCCGAGTACTCGGAGGACATCCTCGAGCAGATCGAAAAGGCGGCGGAGGACAAGCCCGCGAACGGCTCCGCCAAGGGCGGCGAGCCCGAGGAGCCGCAGGCGAAGTCGCAGTTCGACGAGCTGCTGCCCCAGGCGGTGGACGTCATCTTCGAGACCAAGCAGGCGAGTGTCTCCATGCTCCAGCGCAGGCTGAAGCTGGGCTATTCGCGCGCGGCAAGGCTGGTGGACCAGATGGAGCAGCTCGGCATCGTCGGCCCCTTCGAGGGCTCCAAGCCGAGGCAGGTGCTCATAACTAAGCAGCAGTGGCAGGAGATGCAGCTCATGAACGGCGCCGCACCGACTGAGCGCTTCCAGACCGAGATGGAGTTCGGCACGGACTCCGACATGGACGCTGAGTGACATGACGGACGCAGAACTGGGAAAACTGAGCATACTCGCCCTCGCACATGTGGGCGACGCGGTGTATGAGCTGCTGGTGCGGACGCTGCTCGCCGAGCGCGGCGTGGCGACGGCCCTGCAGCTCCACCGGGAGACCGTGGCGCGCGTAAAGGCCCCGGCCCAGGCGAAGGCGGCGGCGGTCATACTGCCGCACCTAACCGAAGCCGAGCACGACGTGTACCGCCGCGGCAGAAACAGCCACGTCAACACCGTGCCGCACGGTTCAACGCCGGGACAGTACCATGCCGCCACCGCCGTGGAGGCGGTGTTCGGCTGGCTCTGGCTCCGTGGCGAGCACGAGCGCGCGCGGGAGCTGTTCGGATATATCACGGAGGACTACGATGCCGCTTGACGCAGTGTGCCTGACGGCACTTGTAAACGAACTTGCGCCCCAGCTTGAGGGCGCGCACATAGACAAGGTGCAGCAGCCCGCAAGGGACCTGCTGCTCCTTTCGCTGTATACGAGGCAGGGGGCGAAGAAGCTCCTCATCTCCGCGGGCGTGGGCATGGCTCGGCTGCACTTCACCGCCGGGCGATATGAGAACCCGGAGACGCCGCCGATGTTCTGCATGCTGCTGCGCAAGCACCTGGTCGGAGCCAGGATCGACCGCGTGACCCAGCCGGAGAACGAGCGCATGGCCATCCTCGAGCTCACCGCCAGGGACGAGCTGGGCGTGGAGACGAAAAAGAGCCTCATCGCCGAGCTGATGGGCCGCTCGTCGAATCTGATCCTTGCAGATGCGGATGGGATCATAATCGACTGCCTGCGCCGTGCAGATTTCGGCGAGGACGCCTACCGTCGGCTGCTGCCGGGCATGCTCTACCGTCTGCCGCCAAAGCCCGCCAAGCCGAATCTGCTCGCGCTGAGCGCCCCTGAGCGGCGCACGGCGATAGAGAACATCCCGGACGACAAGCCGGGCGACAAGCGGCTCATGGACGCCTTCTCGGGCCTCTCTCCGCTCATAGCGCGCGAGATAGCTCACCGCGCGGGGGAGGGCGGCGACCTCGCCGCCGCAGCGGACGCCTTTGCCGAGAGCGTCCAGGCCGGGGAGATGACTCCCTATATGCTCACCGAGGACGGGGAGCCGCGGGACTTCTCCTTCATGCGCATAACGCAGTACGGAGCCGCGATGAAATGCGAGCCGAGAGGCAGCTTTTCCGATCTGCTCGACGAATTCTACTCCGGACGGGAGCGGGCGGAGCGCATGCGCCGGGTCTCGCACGACACGACCAAGACGGTAAAGACCCTGCGTGACCGCCAGGCCAGAAAGCTCTCACAGCAGCGCGCGGAACTCGCCAAGACAGCGGACAGAGAGGAACTGCGCCGTCGAGGCGACCTCATCACCGCGAATCTGTGGCGCGCGGAAAAGGGAGCGCGGAAGCTCGTGTGCGAGGACTATTACGCCGAGGGCTGCCCTACGGTGGAGATAGCGCTTGACCCCATGAAAACGCCGCAGCAGAACGCTGCCGCAGCGTATAAGGAGTACAAAAAGGCCGCCGCGGCGGAGCAGCACCTCACAAAGCTGATAGACGAGGGTGAGGCTATGCTCGACTACCTCGAGAGCACGCTCGACAGTCTCAGCCGAGTCTCCAGCGAGAAGGAGGTCTCTGAGATACGCCGTGAGCTCACGGCGGCAGGCGTGCTCCGTGCGCCGAAGGGCGGCAAGGAGCGCAAAATCAAACCGCTGGGTCCGATGCGCTGCGTCTCCTCCACGGGATACGAGATACTCATAGGCCGCTCCAACGCACAGAATGACGAGCTGACGCTCAAGACCGCGCGGCGGACGGACATCTGGCTGCACGTGCAGAAGGTGCACGGCTCCCACGTCATCATCCGAGCCGAGGACACCCGCCCGGACGAGCGCACCATCGAGGAGGCAGCATCCCTCGCGGCGTACTTCTCCCAGGCGCGCGAGGGCGGCAAGGTGCCGGTCGACTACACGATGGTCCGCAACGTCAAAAAACCCTCCGGAGCCCTCCCAGGCAAGGTCATATACACCAACTACGAGACCATAATGGCCGCCCCGGACAAGGCGCTCGCGGAAAAGGTGAAATAAAAAAAGGGCCCGTCCCACGTGGGACG
>CAUAHS010000167.1 GCA_958428885.1 uncultured Eubacteriales bacterium | reverse complement strand
GCGCCTCGGCTCGCTCGAGCCCACGGTGGTGACGGAGGACTTCTGCCGCCGCCTGGCCGCAACGGGGCGGGTCTGCGACCACTTTCACCTCTCGCTGCAGTCCGGCTGCGACGCCACGCTCGCGCGGATGCGCCGCAAGTACGACACGGCGGCCTTCTTCGCCGTGACGGAGCGGCTGCGCCGGTATTTCCCGCACTGCGGCCTGACAGCCGACCTCATAACCGGCTTCCCCGGCGAGACGGAGGCCGACCACGCGGCGACGCTGGCCTTTATCGAAAAGTGCGCTTTCTCGGCCATGCACGTCTTTCCCTACTCCCGCCGCCAGGGCACTCCGGCGGACAAGATGCCGGACCAGCTCACCGCCGCGGTCAAGTCCCGCCGTGCCGCCGAGGCGCACGCCGTGGCGGAGCGCATGAGAGGGGAGTACCTCGCCTCCTGCGTGGGCAGAACGCTCGAGGTGCTCTTTGAGACTGAGGAGAACGGCGTGTCCACGGGACACGCATCAAATTACGTCGAAGTTTCCGTACCGGGGACAGGTTTGCGCGGCATTGTTAAAAATGTTGAAATCAGCTCGGTTTCCGACACAATGCTTGTTGGAGCTGCTATTTGACGCGCGCGGCGAAAAGAGACTATACTATTAAAATAGGCTGAGCCTATCAAGACGAAATGAGTTCTCACAGGAAAAGGATGTGTCCAAAAATGGAGGATAGGGCTTATAATTTCGCAGCGGGTCCGGCGCAGATGCCGGAGTCCGTTCTGAAGAAGGCGCAGGCTGAGCTGCTCAACTGGCACGGCTGCGGCATGTCGGTCATGGAGATGAGTCACCGCGGCAGTCAGTTCAAGGAGATATATCTCGAGGCTCGGGAGAGGCTCAAGCACCTGCTGGGCGTGCCCGAAACTCACGAGGTGCTGTTCCTCCAGGGCGGCGCCACCACGCAGTTTGCCGCCATCCCGCTCAACCTCATGGGCAAGCTGGGGGCGTCCTACGCCGTGACCGGCAACTTCTCCGGCATCGCCGCGAAGGAGGCCGAGAAATATGGTCCAGTCTCCATCGCCTGGGACGGCACGGAGGAGGGCTTCACGCGCATACCCCGCCAGGAGGAGCTGAACATCGAGCCCAACTCGGCGTATTTCCACTACTGCGCCAACAACACCATCTTCGGCACTGCCTGGGACTATGTGCCAGAGACGGGCGGAGTGCCCCTCGTCTGCGACATGTCCTCGGAAATAATGTCCCGCCCCGTGGACGTGGCGCGCTATGCGCTCATCTACGCCGGAGCGCAGAAGAACATGGCCCCCGCGGGCGTGACGGTCGTCATAGTCGACCGCTTCTTCGCCGGGCACGAGCGGCCTGAGACGCCGCAGATATTCAGCTATCAGAAGGAGATAAACAAGGAGTCCATGCTCAACACCCCGCCCTGCTGGTGCATCTACATGCTCGGGCTGGTGCTCGAGTGGGTGGAGGCCGAGGGCGGCGTCAAGGCCATGGATGAGCGCCGCCGCGAGCGCAGCCGCCTCATCTACGACGTGCTGGACAACTCCAGGCTCTACAAGCCGCATGCCGCCGTGGACAGCCGCTCCTGCATGAACGTGACCTTCCGCACCGGCTCCGAGGAGCTGGACGCCGAGTTCGTCAAGGGCGCGGCGGAGCGCGGGCTGCTGAACGTCAAGGGCCACAGGCTCACCGGCGGAATGCGTGCCTCGCTCTACAACGCCATGCCCCTGGAGGGCGCCAAGGCGCTGGCACAATATATGAAGGATTTCGAGGTGGCACACCATGTATAAGATACGCACGATGAACGCCATATCCCCGCTCGGCATCTCGATTCTCGAAAAGCACGGCTGCGCCGTGAAGCCGGACATCGAGAAGCCCGAGGCCCTGCTCATCCGCTCGGCGGACCTGCACTCCACGGAGTTCTGGCCGGAGCTGCTGTGCATAGGCCGTGCGGGTGCGGGCGTCAACAATATCCCGCTGGACACCTGCTCCGAGAAGGGCATAGTCGTGTTCAACGCCCCCGGCGCGAACGCGGACGCCACCAAGGAGATGGTCATCTTCGAGATGCTCCTCGCCTCGCGCGACATCCTCGGCAGCATCGAGTGGGTCAAGTCCATCGCCGACAGGGGCGACGAGATACCCGCCCTGGTCGAGAAGGGCAAGAGCGCCTTTGCCGGCCCTGAACTCTGCGGCAAGAACCTCGGCGTCATCGGCCTCGGCGCCATAGGCGCGCTGGTGGCGAACCTCGCGCTCGAGTTCGGCATGACCGTCCGCGGCTACGACCCCTTCATGTCCGTTGAGAGCGCCTGGCGCCTCTCGCGCGACGTCATCCACGTGGACTATCTCGACGAGATATTCCGCACCAGCGACTACATCAGCCTCAACGTCCCCTACACCGAGAGCACTCACCACATGATAGACGCCGACGCCATCGCGGCCATGCGCCCCGGCGTGCGCATCATGAACGAGTCCCGCGCCGAGATAGTGGACGACGACGCCATGCTGGCCGGGCTCGAGAGCGGCAAGGTGGGCAAGTACGTCACGGACTTCCCGAACAAGAAGCTCATCGGCGCGCGCAACTGCATCACCACCCCGCACCTGGGCGCCTGCACGCCCGAGAGCGAGGAAAAGTGCTCCGTCATGGCGGCGCAGGAGATATACGACTACCTCGCCAACGGCAACATCCGCAACAGCGTGAACATGCCCAACGCCTCCCTCGAGCGCATGGGCGCGTGCCGCCTCTGCGTCATCCACCGCAACGTGCCGAACATGATAAACAGCATCCTCGACCTCATCAGCGCGAGGAACATCAACATCGAGCACATGATAAACAAGCCCCGCGGCGGCTACGCCTACACGATGATAGACCTCGCCGAGAAAGTCAACGGCGAGATAACCGGCCAGATACAGAAAAACCCGGACGTCCTGAGGGTCCGCGTCATATGAAAAAGAGCCCCCGCCCCAACATGGACGGGGGCTTAATGTTCGCTTAAATGTCCGGGCCTAATATTAACAATAAATTTACTACAACTTTCACCGTGGATATGCTACAATAGCCGTTATGAGAAAGATAGGCAAAAAACACAAGATGGAAGAGCCGCTGCGCCGCCATGTGCCGGTGCTGGAGACCAACCCGGAGACGGGCCTCTCCTCCGCACAGGCGCAGGACCGCATGGACGCCGGCTGGGGCAACCTGCCCATCGACCCCCCGGGCAAGACCGTGGGGCAGATCATAAAGTCCAACATCTTCACATACTTCAACATGCTCTTCTTCGTGCTGGCCGCCTTTGTGCTGGTGTTCGGCACCTGGCAGAACGCCATGTTCCTGGGCGTCGTGTTCGCGAACATCGCCATAGGCATAGTGCAGGAGCTGCGCTCAAAGCGCACGCTCGACAAGCTCACGCTGCTCACAGCCCCGCACGGCTTCGTCATACGCGACGGCAGGCAGAGGAAGATACCCACCAGCGAGATGGTGCGCGACGACATCGTCGTGTTCTCCGCCGGCAGTCAGATATACGCCGACGCCGTGGTTGTCTCCGGCGAGTGCAGCGCCAACGAGGCGCTCATAACCGGCGAGGCGGACGAGATAAAAAAGACCCCGGGCTCGGAGCTGCTCTCGGGCAGTTTCGTCGTGTCCGGGGAGTGCCGCGCGCGCCTCACGCAGGTGGGCGCGGATTCCTACGCCAACCGCCTGACGCTGGAGGCCAAGGAGGCCAAGCCGCCCCAGCAGTCGGAGATGATGCGCTCGCTGACCCGCCTGGTGCAGATAATCGGCATAGCCATCATCCCGCTCGGCATACTCATGGCCGTCAAGGAGATAGTCTGGCTGGAGCGCAGCGTGTCGGACGGCGTGGTCGCCACCGTCGCCTCGCTCATCGGCATGATACCCGAGGGGCTCTACCTCCTCACCAGCATGGCCCTCGCCGCAGGCGTGGTGCGCCTCGCGCAGAAAAAGACCCTCGTGCACGACATGGGCTGCATCGAGACCCTTGCGCGAGTGGACGTGCTCTGCGTGGACAAGACCGGCACCGTCACTGAGAACAAGATGACCGTTGAGGACGTCGTGCCGCTCTGCCCGGACCGCTTTGAGGAGGGCGACATCCGCCTCATCATGGCAGACTACGTCGGAGCCATGCGTGCGGACAACGACACCATGGCCGCCCTGCGCAGATACTTCACCGGCGAGGTCAAGCAGCCCGCGATAAAGGCCGTGCCCTTCACCTCCGCCAAGAAATTCGGCGGCGTCAGCTTCCACGAGGACGAGACCTACCTCCTCGGCGCTCCGGACGTCCTCCTGGGCGAAAAATACGGCAAGTACGCGAGGCAGATAGACGCCTACTCGGCCAAGGGCTGCCGCGTGCTGCTGCTCGCGCTCTACGACGGGCAGCCGGACGACGAGGTGCTCGACGCCGACATGCTGCCCATCTCGCTCATACTGCTCTCGAACAAGATCCGTGCCGAGGCTCCGGACACCTTCAAGTACTTCGCCGAACAGGGCGTGGCCATCAAGGTCATCTCCGGCGACAACGCCATGGCCGTCTCCGAGGTCGCCAAGCGTGCCGGGATAAAGGGCGCTGAGAGCTATGTGGACGCCCGCACGCTCGAGACCGACGAGGACATCGCCGCCGCCGGCACCGCCGAGAAGCTCTCTGAGGTGGAGGAGC
>CAUAHS010000166.1 GCA_958428885.1 uncultured Eubacteriales bacterium | reverse complement strand
CCTCGCTCCTCCGCCGTCTCCGGCCTTATTATTTCCTTCACGTTCCGCTCAAACTTCGAGCGCGGGCCCATCACCTCGCGCTTGCAGCCCTCGCAGCGGAGCCTGAAGTCCGCGCCTATCCTCAGCACCTGCCAGCGGCAGGAGCCGCAGGGGTGGGGTTTTTTCATCAACAGCGTGTCGCCTACTCTTATGTCCATCAGCGGCCCTCCCCCTTTATCCTCTCCCAATAGGCCCTTGCGGCCTGTTCGGTCTTGTTGTCGCCGTACTCATAGTACCGCGCGTTCTTCAGATTGTCCGGCAGATACTGCTGCTCCACCCAGTGGCCCGGGTAGTCGTGCGGGTACTTGTAGCCCTGCTCGCGCTCGAAGCCCGTGCCGTCGGCGTGGACGTTCTGCAGCTCGCGCGGTATCGGTCCGGCCTTGCCCGCGCGGACATCCGCCGTCGCCCGGTCTATGCCCACGACCACGGAGTTCGACTTCGGCGCCGTGGCCAGCAGCAGCGCCGCCTCCGCCAGAGGCAGCCTCGCCTCCGGCAGGCCCAACTGCAGCGCTGAGTCCACGCAGGCCTTGACTATCATCGCCGCCTGCGGATATGCCAGCCCGATGTCCTCCGAGGCCGAGCACAGCAGCCGCCGGCAAGCCCCGATCAGGTCGCCCGCCTCCAGCGTCCGCGCCAGGTAGTGCAGCGCCGCATCAGGGTCCGAGCCCCGCAGCGACTTCATCAGCGCCGAGACGGAGTCGAAGTGCTCGTCCCCCTCCCTGTCGTACCGCATGGCGCTGCTCTGTGTGGCGTCCCGCGCGTCTTGCAGCGTTATGTTAACCACGCCGTCCTTCCTCGGCGCCGCCGAAAACAGCAGCTCCACGGAATTCATCGCCTTGCGCACGTCGCCGCCGCAGCTCTGGGCGATATACTCCGCCGCCCCCGGCTCCACGAGGGCCTCTATGCCCTCGCGCTGAGATATTATGTCAACCGCACGCCTCACCGCGGGCACGACCTCGGCGGGGGGCACGGACTTGAACTCGAACACGGTGCTGCGGGAGAGCAGCGCGTTATAGACGTAGAAATACGGGTTCTCGGTGGTGGAGGCGATGAGCGTGATGCGGCCGTCCTCGATGAACTCGAGGAGGCTCTGCTGCTGCTTTTTGTTGAAATACTGTATCTCGTCGAGGTAGAGCAGCACCCCGCCGGGGGTGAGCATGGTGTCGAGCTCGGCGATTATGGACTTGATGTCCGCGAGAGAGGCGTTGGTGGCGTTGAGACGGCGCAGCGTGCGGTCGGTCTTGCGGGCGATTATGTTGGCGACGGTGGTTTTGCCCGTCCCTGAGGGCCCGTAGAACACCATATTGGGTATGTTGCCGGAGTCGATGACGCGGCGGAGAAGTCCGCCGGGACCCAGGATGTGCTTTTGCCCGACGACGTCGTCCAGCTCGAGCGGCCTTATCTCGTCTGCCAAGGGTCTGTGCATGGCCTGACCTCCGTAATACGTTGAAATATGGGGATAAAGGTGCTAAAATGCTGTAAAAATGCGAAAGCGGTGATAAATATGCGAACGCCCGAACAGACTGCGGAGATAGTCGCCCGGCTCGAGGAGGCCTATCCCCTCGCGGACTGCACGCTCGACTGGGGGAAGGACTACGAGCTGCTCTTCTCCGTGCGCCTTGCGGCGCAGTGCACGGACGAGCGTGTGAATATGATAACCCCCGCGCTCTTCGAGCGGTATCCGACGCTCAAGGACTTTGCCGAGGCCGACGTGGCCGAGGTGGAGAAATACATACGCTCCTGCGGCTTTTTCCACACCAAGGCGCGGGACATCGTCGCCTGCGCCCAGGTGCTGCTCGCCAAGCACGGCGGCAGGGTGCCGGACAACATGGACGACCTGCTCGCCCTGCCCGGCGTGGGCCGCAAGACGGCGAACCTCATCCTCGGCGACGTGTTCCACGCTCCCGGGGCGGTGGTGGTGGACACGCACTGCATCCGCCTGGCGAACCGCATGGGCTTTGTGGACACCAAGGACCCCCCGAAGATAGAGGCTGCGCTGCGTGCGGTGCTGCCGCCGGAGAAGAGCTCCGACTTCTGCCACCGCATCGTCCTGCACGGGCGTGCTGTGTGCACCGCCCGGGCGCCGAAGTGCGAGGGCTGCTGTGTGGCGCACGTCTGCCGCTACGCCACGGGGGAGTGAGTCTCAGCCCACGACCTCGCCGCAGACGCGAAATTCGCTCTCCGGCGTGAGCGCTATGGGCGCATATGCGGGGTTGACGGAGACGAGGCTGGCGCCCTTTTCGTCCACTTTCAGGCGCTTGCAATAGGCCATGCCGCCGAGGACGAAGATGCCGGTGCGCCCGCTCTCGAGCGTCTCCCGGCGGCGGACCCAGACGATCTGGCCGTCGTGTATCTCGGGCTCCATGCTGTCGCCGGCGATGCGCACGGCGAAATCGGCCGAAGCCGGGGCGGCGGAGGCGTCGATCGGCTCGCAGTCGTCGCCGTCGAGGAACTGGCCGGTCCCGGCAGAGGCGGCGAGGGTGTAGAGCGGCAGTACCCGCCCGGGCTCCGGGTCCTTCTCCTCGGCGTAGAGCCCGCTGGCGAGCAGGACACGGATATAGTCCGCCACGAGCCTGCGCCCCTCGGCGTTGAGTCCCGCCGTGCTCCCGCCGGAGCCGGTGAAGGTCGACATGACGTCCGTGACGCCGTAAATGCCGCAGAGGGCGAGAAACTGTGCGGCGTTGGGCATGGTCATGTCCTTTTCCCACTTGCTGATGCCTGCGGGCCTTATGTCTATGCCCTCGGCTGCGAGGAGCTCCGAGACTCGCGGTTGGGTGAGTCCGGCCTCACGGCGGAGGGCGGTGAGTATCGTTCCGAGAGATTTTTTCAGAGGTACCATCTCCTTACGGGATACATGATAACAAATCCGCCCGGATAAGGCAACAGCTTTTGCCGGGTACCGGACGCTTATAATTATTGCCCCGCTTTTGCAAAAAAGCGGGGCAATTGAGCGTCTCAGTTCTTCCTCCAGGTGGAGGGCAGGAACAGTATGAGCATGGGGTATATCTCGAGTCGGCCGAGAAGCATGTCGAAGGAGAGCAGGACCTTTGAAAAGTCCGAGAACATGCCGTAGTTGCCTATCGGGCCGACCAGGCTCAGGCCGGGTCCGACGTTCGAGATGCAGGCCGTCACGGCGGTGAAGTTCGTCTCGAGGTCGTAGCCGTCGAGCGAGACCAGCAGCGTCGAGAGGAAGGTTATCGTGATGTACAGCGCAAAGAACACCAGCGTGCAGCGGATGGTGGTGAGGTCCAGGCTGTGGCCGTCCATGCGCACGGAGACGGTGCGCCGGGGGTTGAGCAGCTTGCCCAGCTCCTGCTGAGCCGCGCGCGTGAGGATGAGTATGCGCGAGACCTTTATGCCGCCGCCCGTGCTGCCTGCCGAGGCGCCGATGAACATCAGCAGCACCAGCATCCCCTTCGAGAACGCCGGCCAATGGTTGAAGTCCGCCGTGGCGAAGCCCGTCGTCGTCATGATGGACGACACCTGGAAGAACGAGAGCCGCAGCGAGTGCCAGAAGTTCCCGTATTCGCCGAGGATGTCCAGAGCTATCGCCAGCGTCGCAAAGCCCGCGATGCCGAGATAGAGGTGCAGCTCCGAGTTGCGCAGCGCCGGGCGGAACTTCCGCATGATGAGGAGGAAGTAGATGGAGAAGTTCACGCCGAAGAGCAGCATGAATATGCCGGTCACGACGTCGATATACGCGCTGTCGTAATAGCCTATGGACGCCGCCTTGACGCTGAAGCCGCCGGTCGCCGCCGTGGCCATAGCGTGGTTGATGGAGTCGAAAAACGGCATCCCGCCGAGGCAGAGGAGGATGACCAGCATCACCGTCAGCGCTACGTAGATGAGGTAGGTGATGGCGGAGCTGTGCCGTATGCGGGGTACCAGCTTGCCGACCTGCGGACCGGGGACCTCGGCACGCATGATGTGCATGCTCCGCTCCTCCGAGAGCGGGAGGACGGCCATGATGAACACCAGCACGCCCATGCCGCCTATCCAGTGCGACAGGCTGCGCCAGAGCAGCAGTCCCTTGCTCATGGACTCCACGTCCGTGAGTATCGTGGCGCCCGTCGTCGTAAAGCCGGAGACTATCTCAAAGAACGCGTCTACGTAGCTGGGGATCTCTCCTGAGAGCACGAAGGGCAGCGCGCCCACCGCACTCATGAGCACCCACGCCAGCGCCACGCTGACAAAGCCCTCGCGCGCGTACATGTCGTGGCTCTTGACCCTGGGCAGGTTCAGCAGCACGGCCAGCACGGCGGCTATGGCCGCGGTCTCCGCGTACCAGAGCAGGCTCTCACCGTAGCACAGGGCGGTTATCATGCTCGGCACCATGAGCACGGCCTCCAGCCCCATAACGCGGCCTAGGATTTTGGAGATTATAGGATAGTTCATCGCCTCAGCCCTCGAAGATGTCGCCAAAGCGCTTCATGCCGAACTTGGTCGTGACGGCGATAACCACGTCGTGCTTCTCAAAGGTGTCGGTACCTCCGGGGATGATGCACTGGCTGTTGCGTATTATCGCGGCTATCAGGACGTCGCGGCGGATACTCAGGTCGCGCAGCGGGACGCCAAGCATGTCGCCTTCGCCGCGTATGGCGAACTCTATGACCTCGGCCT
>CAUAHS010000165.1 GCA_958428885.1 uncultured Eubacteriales bacterium | reverse complement strand
GGCGTCAAAGGCGGCGGAGGAGGCGAGCTTCAGGGCCTGTTCCCCGTCCCCCGCGCGGCAGACCTGGTAGCCCTGACGGACGAGATAGGTCTCGTTTGCGTTGAGAATGTGGACGTCGTCGTCCACGAGCAGCACCTTGTACATGCTTTTCCCCCTCTCGAAGTGATTATAGCATACCATAGGCCGTGGACGCAAAAAATCACAGACCCGTCACATTTGACCGAAAGTATGGCATCTCAAGGGATTTGCCTTTATATTTGAGCATATCCGGGAAAGGAGGGGGTCGTTTTGACCGCCGGAACAAGACGAAAAAGGAGAGCCGGGGCAGCGGTCTGGCTCGTGCTGTGTATGGTCTGCGGAGCGCTGCTGCTCGTGAATCTGGCGCTCCTCGTACGGAGCGGGTTGGAGCCGGAACGGCCGCCGTCCCTGTTCGGGCTGACGCCGCTGACCGTGCTCTCCGGCTCCATGAGCGGTGATGCCGAGGGGCACCTCGAGGTCGGGGACCTCGCCATCATCAGAGAGGCGGAGCCCGGGACGCTGCGTGTGGGCGACGTCGTGGCGTATATGAGCGGCGGCTCCACCGTGACGCACCGCATAACCGCCATAGACAGGGCGGAGGACGGAAGCCTGCTCTTCACCACGAAGGGCGACGCCAACAACGCTGAGGACACCTCGCCGGTGCCGGAGAGCGACATCCTGGGTCTCTGCACGGGTCGGCTGGCGGGGCTGGGCAGCTTTGTGCTGTTTCTGCGCAGGCCGCTGGGGCTGGCGCTGTTCGGCGGTCTGCCTCTGACCGCACTGCTGGGCTGGGAGCTTGTCGACCGGCGCCGCCGCGCCGAAGCCGAACGCCGGGAGCGCCGGAGGCTTAAGGCCGAACTCCGCCGTGCGCAGAGCTGCGTACAGCCGGAGCCCGGGAGCTATGAACTCGAAGACATTCTGTCTGCAAAATACTGAAGGGGGATACATAATGAGAAGAAGCAAACTTCCGAAATTGGCGGCTCTGCTGCTCGTCCTGACACTGCTGACCACGGCCTTCGTGAGCGGCACCTTCGCAAAGTACGTGACCGAGGGCGAGGGCAAGGACAGCGCCCGGGTCGCCAAGTGGGGCGTGGAAGTCGAAGTCACGGGCGACGGGTTCAGCACAACATACGGCAAAGATGATGTGAACTCCGGCTTGACCACTAACACCGTCATCTCGTCCAATGGAGACAAGGTAGTCGCCCCCGGCACAAAGGGCACCTTCGGCGGAGTGGAGATCACCGGCACGCCCGAGGTCGCGGTTAAAATAGAAACCACTGCGACGGTGGATCTCTCCGGCTGGAACGTGGGCAGCGGCGGCGAGTTCTACTGTCCGCTGGTGTTCACAATAGACGGCAAAACCATAAACGGCCTGGACTATTCCAAAAGTACCGCCGGCGGAGAAGGCAGCTTTGAAAATGCGATAAAGACCGCCATACAGAACGCCACGTCAAAGGAACTGGCAGCCGGGA
The DNA here is from genome assembly GCA_958428885.1 of uncultured Eubacteriales bacterium. Taxonomy (GTDB): domain Bacteria; phylum Bacillota; class Clostridia; order Oscillospirales; family Oscillospiraceae; genus Scatomorpha. Next base: position 3,188 of record CAUAHS010000165.1, on the reverse strand, counting down.
CTGACTTGAGCACGGTCGGGAACAACATCACATACTCCTGGGCGTGGCCCTTTGAGGACGCCGAAGGTAAGGCAGCCGTTCAGTCCGACGAGCTCGATACCCTCCTCGGCAACAACGCGGCTGACGACGACCCAAATAATGATCCTACCATATCCATCACCGTTACCACAACGGTCACGCAGATAGACTGACGCGGCATGGAAAGGGCCAAAGCGATATCCGGGCGGGCGGCGGCGCTGCTGCTGGCTCTTGCGCTGCTTGCCGCACCGGTCCGCGCCGATGGGGGAGAGAACGCTAGCCACATCCTGACCTATACCCCGGGCAGCCTCGTCTGGGACAGAGCTACCGGCATAGACGAAAACGGCGCAGCGGTGCTCAGCCTCTTTGCCGACGCATATCAGAACGTGCTCTCCGAAAACGGTGAGCGCGTCGTGGCTCCCGGCACGGACGGCCATTGCACCGTCCGCCTCGTAAACGAGGCCAGGTACGGAATACGCTACGTCGCCGTGGCCTATCGCATAAAGGCCGCCGAGACCCTGCCCGTGGAGCCCGGGTTTACCTGCGAGGGCTCGGAGGGCACAGAGAACTATCCTCTGCCGGAGGGGGTTGAGGAAAGCCAGGTCATACGTGCCGTCACGGGCTCGCTCGGCGGCGGCGAGGCGCAGGATTTCCGCCTCGACTGGCTCTGGGAGTATTACGAAAGCGATGCGCGAGACGAGCTGGATACCGCCCTGGGCGACAAGGCCGCCTTCGACACGCCGGACGACGTGACCGCGGGCATCTATATCGTTGTCGAGGACACCTATGAGCCGCCGCTCCCGCCCGCGCCAGGGGGGAGCGACAAGCCGGAGACCACGGACACACCGGGGACCACGGACACACCCGTCGAGACCGATGCCCCGGGCGGCGGGGACGGAGGCTGGATAAGTCCCGAGGTGCCCAAGACCGGCGACGATAGCCGCCCCTGGCTCTACCTCGCGCTGATAATCCTGGGCGGGGGAGGCCTCGCGCTGCTCCTGTTCGGCAGACGAAGAGAAGGCAACAGCAAATGAGGAGGAGGAGGCTGGACATGAAATGCAAAAAGGCGCTGCGCCTGCTGTGCGGTACGGCGCTCGCAGCCCTGCTCCTAACCGCCGCCGCCTTCGCCGTCCTCGAGGCGAGGGACACTGGGACGGATACGGCCAGAGCCGCCGCCTTCGCCTTGGACGCCTGGATAGAGCGCTCAGGCCCGGCGGAGTGTACCCTGTATGTCTCAGGCGGCGCAATCTCCGAGACCGCGCTGAGCTACAGCGTAACAATGATCCTGGATGAACCGCTTCCTGTGGGCGTAGAGGCATATCTGGATGGCCGCAAGTTCGATTTCGACAGCAGCGGCACCGTCGGCACCGTATACGGCGGCGCCATGCCCGCCGGAGCGGGTCAGAATGAACACAAGCTGGGCTTTGACACGGTCGATGCAGCTGTTGCCGCCGAAATAAGCGTAGCCGTCTACCTTACGGCGCAGCAGATAGACTAGGAGGTGCGCATGGACAGATATGAACACACCGCCCGAATACTCAGGCGGCTCATCGCGATCGTGATTGCCGCCGCGCTCATGCTGGGTGTCCCCGCCGTCTGTGCGTTTGCAAAGTATGCCAAGACCGTCCATGCCGGCAGCTTCAGCGCCAAAATAGTTCCCTCACTGCTGAGCGAGAACGTTCCACAGTCAGCTGAGCCGCCCCCGGCGTTCAGCCAGGACACCGTGTTGGAGCCTGCCGATGGAACCATCGCTGAACAGTCCGCGCCCATGCCAGCGGAGGTAGATTCGGCATGAGGCGTGTGGCCCGCGTGCTGGGGGCACTGGTATGCCTTTCTCTTATTGGGGCAGGAGGCCTGGGCCTTTGGGGTTATCTGAGCGAGCGCGGCACAGCCCGCGATAGCTACGCCGAACTGGAGACGTATGTGCAACTCGTGCCCACTGGCACGCCAGCGCCTTCTGCGGTGGCGGCGCCTTCTCCCGAGTCCGCCCCGGAGCGGCCGGAGGTCGACTTTGCCGCGCTCTCGGAGATCAACCCCGACGTAGCGGCCTGGCTCATCTGCGAGGGTACGGAGCTGAGCTACCCTGTGGTGCGTGGCGAGGACAACGAATATTATCTCACCCACCTCTTCAACGGCACACCCGGCGCATCGGGCTGCCTGTTTCTGGACAGCCGCACTGAGGGAGGTTTCAGCGAGCGGCACTCGATAATCTATGGCCACCACATGAAGGACGGCAGCATGTTTGCAGCGCTTGACGGCTATAAGGAGCAGGAGTTCTACGAGGAGCACCCGACATTGCTGCTTCTTACGCCGGAGGGGGACTTCGAGGCGGAGGTGTTCTCGGCCGGTGTCGCTCCGACAAGCTCCGACGCCTGGCGACTGGACTTCCCGGACGAGGCAGACTTCGCCTCCTGGCTTTCGGCGGTTGTCGAAAGCTCCGCAATAACCACAGCCCTGACCCCCTCCCCGGCCGACCGCATCCTGACCCTCTCGACCTGCAGCTACGAATACCCCGACGCCCGGTTGGTGGTGCACACCGTACTGCGTCCGCTGTCGGATAAATGAAAACAATAAAACACGGATCTCGTCTTGACCATACGGTGCAGACGAGATCCGTACTTTTTTCCGCGAGGTAGGTCCTTTGGGGATACCGTTTCGCCGCCACAGCACTTGGAGTTGTTGAGCGGCGGCCCACATAGCCGGGCTTCGACAATCCTGGCAAATACTATTTCACAGGAATACAAGGCCGCTCTGGAGCGTTTTGCGGCGGCACCGGTACAAGCGAAACCAGCGTCAACTCCACACCTCCGCAGCAAAATGTCAACTTATATCAAGTTTGCCACATGTGCCAAGTGCATCAAACGCTATAATGATTCGCCGAACTGCACTTTAGATTTCGATTCAGCAGCGCTGCCATCAGGGCCGACGGAGCCAAATATTTACTGGCGCATAGGTAAAACGAAACTGCGGATACTAATTCCTGCAAAAAGAAATAAAGGCAGGAGGAAAAGTAAATGAAAGCGACCGGCATAGTCAGGCGCATAGACGACCTGGGCCGAGTGGTGATCCCCAAAGAGATCCGCCGCACCATGCGCATCCGCGAGGGCGACCCGCTGCTGAAAACGTTGTACCCGTGGGAACGCTTCTGCGCCGCCATGCAGGAGGTGGGC
>CAUAHS010000164.1 GCA_958428885.1 uncultured Eubacteriales bacterium | reverse complement strand
GGCGATATAGTGTAACCATCCGATAAAACACAACGGGAGGTATCATAATGTACTGCACCAAGCGCATAACCGGGGACATGGTCTGGGTCGGCGCGGACGACAGGCGCCTCGCCCTCTTTGAAGGCGTCTACGGCGTGCCGGACGGCGTGTCCTACAACTCCTACCTCATCCTCGACGAAAAGACCATACTCTTCGACACGGTCGACAAGGCCGTGGCCCACAACTTCTTCGACAACGTCGCCCACGAGCTGGCTGGGCGCAAACTCGACTACCTGGTCATCTCCCACATGGAGCCCGACCACGCCGCCACCATCGAGGACATAGCCCTGCGCTACCCCGAGGCGAAGATAGTCTGCAACGCCAAGATCCGCGACATGCTCGCGCGCTTCTTCCCCACCGACCTCTCCGACAGGCTGCACCTCGTCAAGGAGGGCGACACCCTCTCCACCGGCCGCCACGAGTTCACCTTCGTCATGGCCCCGATGGTCCACTGGCCCGAGGTCATGATGACCTATGACACGACGGACAAGATACTCTTCTCCGCGGACGCCTTCGGCTCCTTCGGAGCGCTCAACGGCCGCATCTTCGCCGACGAGTGCGACTTCATGAACGAGTACCTCGACGAGGCCCGCCGTTACTACACCAACATCGTCGGCAAGTACGGCCCGCAGGTGCAGTCCGCGCTGCGCAAGGCCGCCGGGCTCGAGATAAAATACGTCTGCCCGCTGCACAGCTTTGTCTGGAGGCAGGGCTTCGGCGACTTCCTCGCCAAGTACGACCAGTGGAGCAGCTACACCCCCGAGGTCAAGGGCGTGCTCATCGCCTACGCCAGCGTCTACGGCCACACCGAGAACGCCGCGAACATCCTCGCCGCCAAGCTCTCCGACCGCGGCGTCAAGGTCAAGATGTACGACACCTCCGTCACCCCCGCGAGCTACATCCTCTCCGACGCCTTCAAGTACAGCCACCTCGTGTTCGCCGCGACGACGTATAACGCCGGCGTGTTCGTCACCATGGACCAGCTGCTGCACGAGCTCGTGACCCACAACCTGCAAAACCGCAAGGTCGCCGTCATCGAGAACGGCTCCTGGGCCCCCACCAGCGGCGGGCTCATGCGCGAGATGCTCTCCCAGCTCAAGGGCACCGAGTTCATCGGCGACACCCTGACCGTCAAGAGCGCCCTCACCGAGGGCCAGCTCGCCGAGCTGGACGTCCTGGCCGACGCCATCGCCGCCGACGTCCTGCCCCCGAAGCCCGCGCCGGTCGAGGTCAAGGTCAGCGCCGAGAGCGGCATGGACGGCGTCTTTGAGGTCGACAACAAGGCCTTCAACAAGTTCAGCTACGGCTGCGAGATCCTCACCACCCGCGTGGACGGCAAGGACTACGGCTGCGTCATCAACACCGCCGGCCAGATCACCAGCTCCGACCCGAAGAAGATAACCATCAGCTGCATCAAGGCCAACCACACCTGCGACATGGTCGCCAAGGCGGGCATCTTCAACATCAGCATCCTCACCGAGGACGCCCCCTACGACCTCTTCAAGCACTTCGGCTTCCAGTCCGGCAGGGACGTGGACAAGTTCGCCGACTGGCCGGACGACCTGCGCACCGTGAACGGCGTGCGCTACATCGGCAAGCACACCAACGCGGTGCTCTCCGCCCGCGTCATCGACTCGCGCGACTGCGGCACCCAGATGCTCTACATCGCCGAGGTCGTCGAGGCCCACGTGCTCTCGGACAAGCCGAGCTGCACCTACAGCTATTACCACGCCCACATCAAGCCCAAGAAGTCTCCCGCGCCTCCGGCCGTCGAGGGTTGGATCTGCAAGGTCTGCGGCTACTTCTACGAGGGCGCGGAACTGCCCGCCGACTTCGTCTGCCCGCTGTGCAAGCATGGTCCCGAGGACTTCGAGCACTATGTCCCCGCCGTCGTCAACAAGAAGAAGGGCTGGCTCTGCACCGTCTGCGGCTACTTCTACGAGGGCGAGACTCTCCCGCCCGACTTCGTCTGCCCCATCTGCCACCACGGCGCCGACGCCTTCGAGCCCGCCGAGCAGTGAGCGCAAGAGCGTGAACCGACCGACCCCCCGGCCATCGCCGGGGGGTCTTTTGCATTGAACTCATGGGGACAATGTGCTATTCTGGAAACACAAGGAGGTGCGGGCGATGGATCAGCAGGCACTGGACAAGCAGGTAATGAAAACGTACGGCAGCCTCTTAAAGTGGGAATTAGCCTTGATCGTATACGCCGTTTTGAGCGTGCTGGTTTCAATGGGAGTCGTGTCGCTGTTCGCCGGGAGCCCGTTCGACAGCAAGTACACGGCGTGGTTCATCACCGTCACCTATTACGGCTGGCTCATGTACGACGTCGCAGCCACCGTGTGCTGGATACTGCTCGCAGCAGTGCTCGCACTGACCTGTCTCATAGCGCGCTGCGTGAGGCGCACGAATGCGTTCCGCCGCCGCTACGCTCAGGACTGCGACGAGGAGCTGTATCTGGCGCTGACCCGCCGTGCCGTCGAACTGGGCAAGGAAAAGCGCCTTTACCGCCGCTTCGACCTGCGCCGAAGCCTGTACATAGTCTACCGCCAGTCCGTTCTGCCCCGGACGCTTATAAATACCGGCCGCCTGGACGAGGCGCGCGAGTATATCGAGACGGAGCTCACGGATGCGCGCGATGCGCGCGCCCGAGCGAGCGGTCTTGCCATGTTGGAGTACAGCGAGGCGATGAATGCGCACGACGCCGAAAAGGCTGCCGCGCTTGAGGCGAGCCTGCCCTGGGCGCTGCGGCACAGCTGGGCGACCGAGTATAACCGCCTGGGCCTCGCAGGAGAGTATGAGCGCGCGTTGGAGCTCGTCTCCGGCAAGCGCGCCCGCGCAAATGCGGAGAAGGTGGTCAAGGAGACGCTGCTTGCCCGCTGCTGCAAGGAACTCGGCAGGGATGCCGAGGCAGCCGAACACTACCGCTACGCTGCCGGGCACGGGAATAATATGCGCATGGCCGAGGAGGCCCGGACATGGCTGGCCGGGCACGAACCCGCCCCGGAGTCGGGGAATGGCGAAAATAGAGCTTGACATATCGGAAAAAGTATAATAATATATTCAAGCTGACTTAGGGGAATAGCTCAGCTGGCAGAGCGACGGTCTCCAAAACCGTAGGCCGAGGGTTCGAAACCTTCTTCCCCTGCCACCCCGGGATGGACGACCATCCCGGGGTTTCGCATTTTTGCGCAGAAACGCGCTTTGCACGGGCGCTCCGGTCCGCGAGCAGATTTTCCTTGAACGTTTTGCGCCCAGGGGGTATCATGGGATGAACGAAGGCTGTGGAGGGAAAGGCATGGACGAGCAGAGAAACGACATAATAGAGGGACGCAACGCGGTGCAGGAGGCGCTGCGTGCCGGAAGGGCCATTGACAAGATATACATCGCCCGCGGCGAGACCGACCGCGCGCTGGGCCACATCGCCGGAATGGCCAGGGACCGGGGCATCACGGTCTCGGACTGCGACAGGCGCAAGCTCGACGCGATGAGCGTCACCCACGCCCACCAGGGCGTCATCGCCGTCTGCGCGGTGCGTGAGTACGCGAGCATAGACGACATCTTCAACGTCGCCGCCGAGCGGGGCGAGGAGCCCTTCGTCGTCGTCTGCGACGAGATATCCGACCCGCACAACCTCGGCGCCATCATCCGCAGCGCCGAGTGCGCAGGAGCGCACGGCGTCATCATCCCCAAGCACCGCAGCGCCGGGCTCACCGCCGTCGTGGGCAAGACCAGCGCGGGTGCGGCGGAGTACATGGCCGTGGCCCGGGTGGCGAGCGTCGCCTCGGCGCTCGAGGAGCTCAAGGCCCGCGGGCTGTGGGTCTACGGCGCCGCCGCCGAGGGCAGCTCCCCCATGTGGGAGACGGACTTCTCCGGCCCCATCGCGCTCGTGATAGGCTCCGAGGGCGAGGGTCTGGGCCGCCTCGTGCGCGAGCGCTGCGACTTCCTCGTGAGCATCCCGCTCAGGGGCAGGGTCAGCTCCCTGAACGCCTCCACCGCCGCCGCGGTGCTCATGTACGAGGTGCTCAGGCAAAAGACAAAATGACGAAAATGTCGTCCCGCCGGACCGGCGGGGCGATTTTTTTGCGCCCGGTTACGGCGAAAATTTACAAATTACCTCATTTTTATGCTTTAAGTTTCTCCTCCGGTATGATATATTGGTATCCGTATCTTTGCGCGTCGGCGCAAGAGAGGGTTTTGGATTTGACCGACAACGGAATTTCCCTTGAAGATAAACTGAACGACACCGCGGACGACATCTCGCTGGAGGCCATACTCGCCGAGTATGGCGACTTCGGCCTGGGCGTACCGCCCACCGACGAGGTGGGAGCGCGCTCGAGGCGCATCGTCATGGAGGCGCTGGGCGAGACCTTCACCGGTTCGGCCACGAGCGCCGCCGCCGAGGGCACCGAGGGTCTGCCCGCCTATGAGGACGGCGAGTCTGCGCGAGAATACCGCCCCCGGCGGGCCAGGAAGTCCGCCTCCCGCCGCCGTGAGCGCGAGGAGGCGCGCGAATACCGCCCCCGCCGTGAGCGCGAGCGCTATGAGCCCGCCCGCTATGAGCCAGAGCGCTATGAGCCCGCCGCCGTGCCCGACGAGGACGACGACGTCAAGGTCTACCGCCCGCGCACCCAGCTTCCCGAGGGCGACGA
>CAUAHS010000163.1 GCA_958428885.1 uncultured Eubacteriales bacterium | reverse complement strand
CCAGAAAAAGCTGGGCCGCATCAAGATAACACACCCGGAGGAGAAGGCGCTGCGCTCCGAGCAGATACAGTCCGACGACGAGATCCCGATGCAGGAGAGCATCGACAAGCTGACCATCCAGATCGCGCTCATCGCCGTGGCCTACCTGCTGGCGTATCTGCTGATGGTAGCGCTCGGCGAGCTGCTGCCCAGCATGAAGTCGGTCATCTTCGGCTTCAACTTCCTGCTCGGCGTGCTGACGGCGACGCTGGTGAAGCTCGTGATGGGCTGGTTGAAGAAGAAGGGCGTCATAAAGAAGGAGTACACCAACAGCTTCCTCATGACCCGCGCGAGCAACTTTTTCTTCGACATCATGGTCGTGGCCGGCATCGCGGCGATAAGGTTCAGCGTGCTGAAGGACTACTGGGGCATCATCCTCATCATGGGCGTCGTGGGCTTGGTGATAACCTATGTGTACAACTACATAGTTGCAAAGAAGCTGTTTCCGGAGTATACGGAGGAGCAGTTCCTCACCATGTACGGCATGCTGACCGGCACGGCTAGCACGGGCGTCATCCTCCTGCGCGAGATAGACGGCGAGTTCAAGACCCCGGCACTGGACAACATGGTGTATCAGAACTTCCCGGCCATAGTGTTCGGCTTTCCGATGATGCTGTTGGCGACGTTCGCCCCGGTGAAGCCGGTGCTGACGCTGCTGATATTGATAGTTTTCTTCGCTGTGATGAACGTGATACTGTTCCGAAGCCTGATTTTCAGAAGAAAAAGTAAAAATAAATGACAAAACGCCCCTGGCGGATATCCCTGCGTAAGGCGACAAAAATTGCATAAAACCAGCCTGCATATAAGCGGGCCGAGCGGCAAGAATATTAGCGAGCCAAAGCTCAAAAGAAAGAAAAGGAGATGCAATTGATGTCCACCAGGAGCAACAACCTTGTCAATCCCAACGCCCGCGAGGCCATGAACCGCTTCAAGATGGAGGCGGCCGGTGAGGTCGGCGTGAATCTGAAGCAGGGCTACAACGGCGACCTCACGAGCCGCCAGGCCGGCAGCGTCGGCGGCCAGATGGTCAAGAAGATGATCGAGGCCTACGAGAACGGCATGAAGTAAGCGAAAGCTTCAAAAAAAGCGGAAAGCCGCCCGGTATAGGGCGGCTTTTTGCTTAGTCCTGATATTCAAACTCGATGTCGTAGATGGACACCGTGTCGCCGTTCTGGACGCCCATGGCCTCCATGCGGTCGAAAATTCCGGCGCTGCGCAGGCAGCGGTCGAAGTACATGCGGCTCTCGTAGTCGGAGAAGTTCACCGTGGCCACCAGCTTTGCCAGCCAGTCGCCCTCGACTATCCACATGTCGCCGTCGTGCCGTATCTGCACGTCCTCCGCCGTGCCGATCTCCGGCTCGGGCGGGACGTAGTCCGGCTCGTAGACGATGACCGGCGGCAGGTGCGCCAGCTCGCCCGCGGCGGCACGCATCAGCTCGCGCGTGCCCTGGGTGGAGGCCGCTGAGAGCTCGAACAGCTTCAGGCCCTTGGCCTCGACGTGAGCACGCAGGCGCTCCAGGTTGTCGCTGCCCGGCTCGAGCAGGTCGCACTTGTTGGCGGCCACGAGCTGAGGCCGGGAGGCGAGGTCGGCGTTGTACTGCGCCAGCTCGGCGTTTATAGCCTCAAAGTCCTCAACCGGATCACGCCCCTCGCTGCCAGAGACGTCCACGAGATGGATGAGCAGGCGGCAGCGGTCGATGTGGCGCAGGAAGTCGTGGCCGAGGCCCGCGCCGTCGCTTGCGCCCTCGATGATGCCGGGGATGTCCGCGAGGACGAAGGACACGCCCTCGTCAACGTAGACGACGCCCAGGTTGGGGAAGAGGGTGGTGAAGTGGTAGTTCGCGATCTTCGGGTGCGCATTGGAGACGACGGAGAGCAGCGTGCTCTTGCCGACGTTCGGGAAGCCGACAAGGCCCACGTCGGCAAGCAGCTTGAGCTCCAGCGTTATCGTGTGCGATTCCCCGGGCAATCCGGGCTTGGCAAAGCGCGGGACCTGGCGGGTCGGCGTGGCGAAGTGCTTATTGCCCCAGCCGCCGCGTCCACCGCGGCAGGCGACGTAGTCCTCGCCGGAGGACATGTCGTGCATGATGGCGCCGCTGTCCGCGTCTCGCAGTACGGTTCCGCGCGGGACCTTGAGGACGATGCTCTCGCCGTCCTTGCCGGAGCAGCGCTTGCCCTGCCCGGGCTGGCCGTTTCCGGCCACGAACTTGCGCTTGTAGCGGAAGTCCATGAGCGTGGACATGTGGTCGTCCACGGTAAAGACGATGTTGCCGCCACGACCGCCGTCGCCGCCGTCGGGACCGCCCGCCGCGACATACTTCTCGCGGTGGAAGGCCACTGCCCCGGCTCCGCCGTCTCCGGCGCGGACCTGTATCGTCACCTTGTCAACGAATGGTGATGCCATAATAAAAAACTCCCGATATCAAAAAGAGACGGACGTGCGTCCGTCTCTCTTCGTATTTTTGTCACTGGTTGAGCTCGTAAACGGAGACCTTCTTGCGGTCCTTGCCGTAACGCTCGAACTTGACGGTGCCGTCCACCAGGGAGAACAGGGTGTCGTCCTTGCCCTTGCCGACGTTGGTGCCGGGGTGGATCTTGGTGCCGCGCTGACGGACGAGGATGTTGCCGGCGAGGACGAACTGCCCGTCGGCCCTCTTGGCTCCGAGGCGCTTGGACTCGCTGTCGCGTCCATTCTTGGTGGAGCCCATTCCCTTTTTATGTGCCATGTGTTACACCTCCAATGTCATAAGTGCGGGATAAAGTTACGCGATGGTCTCGATCTGGACCTTCGTGTAGGGCTGGCGATGGCCCTGCGTGCGCTGATAGCCCTTCTTGGGCTTCATCTTGTAGACGCGGACCTTCTTGCCGCGCCCGTTCTTGACGACGTTGGCGGTGACGGTGGCTCCCTCGACGACGGGGGTACCGAACACGGCGTTATCCTCGTCGATGACGGCGAGAACACGGTCGAACTTGACGGTGGCGCCGGCCTCGGCGTCGAGCTTCTCGACGTAGATGACGTCGCCCTCGGCGACGCGGTACTGCTTACCGCCGGTCTCGATGACTGCATGCTTCATTTCTGTTTCATCCTCTCTTCAAGAGACTCGCTCTAAAGGGCGGGGCAAAGCCCACTTGCAGGCCCTGTCAATGCGGCTTTAGTATAATACCACGCCGAAAGGCCGGTGTCAACACAAAATACGGGAAAAAGCGCGAGTTTTCAGCTTGCTTTGGGCAAACGGCAGGGGATATAATGGAAATATCGCCAGAATCGAGAAAAAGGAGGAGCAAACATGTCCGGAGGTAAGTTTTTCAGCTCAAAAAAGGCCGCCGTGGGCTTCATTTTGCTTCTCGTCATCCTCTGCGCAGCCAGCGCTTGGACGGCGGCGGCCATCGCGGGGAACAGAGCCGAGACCGAGAGGGAGGAGCTCTTCACCTGGTCGGTACATCGCGCGTACAGCGCACTTGACGCCTACGACGCCTCCGGCAGCGAGAGCGACCGGCTCGACGCCGCAGCCGCCTTTTACACCTTCGCCATCATGACCCGCGAGTTTTGCGAGGACAGTCCCAAGGCGGCGGACTATGACCTGATGAAGGATTCGACCTACGGCATATACTCGCTGCTGCGCTCCGAGCCTGAGTTCATGCGGGAGAATATCGGCAGCCTGCTCGCCGCCCTCGAATACCTCGACGCCGACCCCTGGGACCTGAACGGCTATTTCGCCCTCAGCAGCCTGTACACCGCCGCCCTGAGCGCCTGAGCGCCCGGTCAGCCGTATTTCTCCGCCAGATACGTCCCGAGCCGGTCGCCCAGCAGCGCCGCCGTGTCCTCAAGACTGCGCTCTCCGGCGAGAAAGGCCCCGGCCTCCTCGCTGATGATGTCGTCCATCTCCGCGTCGTAGTAGATGACCGTGTCCAGGCTGCGTATCAGTCCCAGCATCATGTCCGCCTGCCGCTCCGTAATGGACGGCTCCCAGGAAAAGAGCGTGTCGTGATGCTTCCCCTCGTATTCCCAAGACCCGTCCTCGTTTATTATCACCTTCTCCGGGTCGAGATCCTCGTACGGGTGCAGCAGCTCATAAAACATCTCCTCCATGGCCGGAATATTCAAGGTGAGTTCTGATGAGGTCTCCCTCTCCGCAACGCACCAGCGGATGAACTCCCAAGCCGCTTCCGGTTCCGGTGTGGCGGCGTGTATGCCCATCGCGGCAATGGGGCTTATATATGAGCCGCCGGGAAAGCCAACGGGCCAAAGTTCCAGGTTTTCTCTCTTTTCCTTGATTATGAGGTCATGGGTCCCTGAGATGATAGATAGTGCCAATTTCTTTGAACTCTGACTCTCGGCCTTGTCCATACTCCTTGCCGTTTCCAGCAGCTCGAGAAATTCCGGCGATGTGAAGTCGCAGTCCGCGCCCTGCCTGTTCTGCTGTATCCAAAGCGGAATGGAGTATGTCAGAAATGCATCCCCGTAATAATGGACACCCATATCCTTAAAATCCGATATCGGGTGAACATAAGAGCTGCCGAAATCCGCCTCGAGGCCGACGAGGGTGTACACGTGATACTCGGGCGAGAGCGCGTAGAGCGCGCCGTCCGTCTCGAAGGGCCCGAGCAGGAAGTCCTCGCGCGGGAAGTCGCCCATGAGCGTGTACATGTCGAGCAG
>CAUAHS010000162.1 GCA_958428885.1 uncultured Eubacteriales bacterium | reverse complement strand
ATTCCGCGAGGGCGTCATCTCCTGCGACACGGCGATGAACCTCATCGTGCTCAAGACCCTGCCGGGCCTGGCCTCGGCGGCGAGCTCGGCTATGGACGGCATGGAGCTGCCCTCGCTGGTGGGCACCGTCGCGGGCGACGACACGGTGTTCATCGCGATGCGTGATGTGAAGAGCGCGGAACACTTCTGCGAGGAGATAAGAAAGCTGTTCTGAGGGGAAAGAGGCTGGACGCCAATGCTGACGGAGCTGCACATCGAGAATATCGCCGTCATAGAGCGCGCGGACATAGAGCCCGGACCGGGCCTGAACGTCCTGACGGGCGAGACAGGCGCGGGCAAGAGCATAGTCATAGACTCGCTCGAGGCCGTGCTCGGCGCGCGCGCCAGCCGGGAGCTGGTGCGCACGGGTGCGGAGCGCGCCTCGGTGACGGCGGCCTTCACGACCGACGGCGCGGAGGACTGGCTCAGTGAAAACGAGCTCGACGAGGACGAGAACCTCGTCATCCGCCGCCGCGTGAACGCGGACGGCAAGAGCTCCGCCCAGGTGAACGGCACGCCCGTCTCCGCCGCCGAGTTGCGCACGCTCGGCTCAAGGCTGCTGGACATCCACGGCCAGAACGACGGCCGCCAGCTCATGGACGAGACGCGCCACCGCGACTACCTCGACTCTTTTGCCGGCCTCTCGCCGGAGCTGGAGCGCCACCGCGAGCTGTACTCCGCCTACCGCGAGGCAGCCTCGGCGCTCAGGAAGCTGGAGATGACTGAAGCCGAGCGCGAGCGGCGCGAGCGCGAGTTCCGCATGACCGCGGACGAGCTGACGGCGGCGAACATCCGCCCCGGCGAGGAGGAGCAGCTCACCGCCCGGCGGGAGCTGCTGCGCAACTCCGAAAAGCTCACCGAGGCTCTGGACGCCGCCTACGCCGCGCTCTACGGCGAGGACGGCAGCGCGTCGGAGCTCGCGGGCGAGGCCTCCGGCTGGGCCCAGCGGGCGGCTGACATGGCCCCCGAGCTGGACGAGGCGGTAGGGGAGATAGAGTCCGCCCGCGCCTCCATCGAGGACGCGGCGGAGAGACTGCGTGATTTCCGGGAGAGCCTCGATTTCTCCCCCGGGGAATACGACGCGCTGGAGACGCGGCTCAGCCAGCTCCGGCGGCTGGAGAAGAAATACGGCACGGACGAGTCCGGGCTCGCGGATTTGCTCGAGAGGGCAAAACAGGGCCTGGAGGAGCTCGATTTCTCGGACGAAAAGCGCCGCGAGCTTGAAGCGGAGCTTGCAAAAAGGAAAAAAACGGCGTATAATTCCGCAAAAGAGCTCTCAAAGCTCAGAAAGGCCGCGGGCGAGGAGCTCCGGCAGCGCATAGAGGCGGGCTTGAAGGAGCTCTCCATGCCCTCCGTGCGCTTCGAGACGGAGCTGACGCCCCTCGGCGGCAAGCCGGGCTTTGACGAGACCGGCATGGACGAGGTGCGCTTTCTCATGTCGGCCAACGCGGGCGAGACCCCGGGGCGGATATCCAAGATAGCCTCCGGCGGCGAGCTCGCGAGGATAATGCTGGTCATGAAGGACGTGCTCTCGGAGCGGGACGGCGTGCCCGCGATGGTGTTCGACGAGATAGACGAGGGCGTCTCCGGCATAGCGGCGCAGCGCGTCGCGGAGAAGCTGGCGCGGCTGGCGCGGAAAAAGCAGGTCATCTGCGTGACTCACCTGCCCCAGATCGCGGCGATGGCGGACACGCATTTCCGCCTCGCAAAGACGGAGCGGGACGGGCGGACATATACGCAGGTAACGCCGCTGGACCGCGAGGGCCGGATAAGGGAGCTTGCGCGGCTCCACGGCGGAGAGAACGTGACGGAAACAACGCTCGCAAGCGCTGCCGAGCAGCTTGACGCGGCGAGCAACTATAAAGGGGGATTATGATATGACATACGGTGAAAAAGCTGCGGAACTGAAGGACACACTAAACTGCGGCCAGAGCGTGGTCGTGGCGCTCGACGAGCTGACCGGCCTGGATGAAAAGACTGCCAAGGCCCTGAGCACCGGTCTCGGCGGCGGCCTGCGCTGCGGCGAGGCCTGCGGTGCGTATTGCGGAGCGGTGCTGGCGATAGGCCTCACCGTAGGAGCCGACGGCATGGGCAAGCCCGGCGGTCCCGTCGCCGAGGCGGTGAAGGCGCTCTCGGACGAGTTCAAGGCCGAGTTCGGCGCCATCCGCTGCGAGGACCTGCTCGGCAAGAGCGGCGGCGACCACAGCGTATGTTACGGCTTCTGCTCCTGGTGCGCCGACAAGGCGGCGGAGATCATAGGCAAATAAGCATTTACAAGGCATAAAATTTATAACGAAGGGGAAAGATCGATGCAGATTTACGAGGAACTCAGGGCGCGCGGACTTATCGCGCAGGTCACGGACGAGGAGGAGATCCGCGAGCTTGTGAACGCGGGCAAGGCCACGTTCTATATAGGCTTTGACGCGACGGCGGACAGCCTGCACATCGGCCACTTCATGGCCCTGAACCTCATGCGCCGGCTCCAGCTCGCGGGCAACAGGCCCATAGCGCTGCTGGGCGGCGGCACGACGATGGTCGGCGACCCCTCGGGCCGTACCGACATGCGCCAGATGCTGACGCAGGAGAAGATACAGGAGAACGCGGCGAAGTTCAAAGTCCAGATGGCGAAGTTCATAGACTTCTCGGAGGGCAAGGCCCTGATGCTGGACAACGCGGACTGGCTGCTCAAGCTCAACTACATCGAGCTGCTGCGTGACGTGGGCGCCTGCTTCTCGGTCAACAACATGCTCCGAGCTGAGTGCTACAAGCAGAGAATGGAGCGCGGTCTGAGCTTCCTCGAGTTCAACTACATGATAATGCAGTCCTACGACTTCTACCACATGTTCAAGGAGTACAACTGCGTCATGCAGTGCGGCGGCGACGACCAGTGGTCTAACATCCTGGGCGGCACGGAGCTCATCCGCCGCAAGCTGGGCAAGAACGCCTACGGCATGACCATCACGCTGCTGCTCACGAGCGAGGGCAAGAAGATGGGCAAGACGCAGTCCGGCGCGGTGTGGCTGGACCCGAACAAGACCAGCCCCTACGAGTTCTACCAGTACTGGCGCAACATCGACGACGCGGACGTCATAAACTGCCTGCGCAAGATGACCTTCCTGCCGCTTGAGCAGATCGACGAGATGGCCAAGTGGAAGGACGCCCAGCTCAACGAGGCGAAGGAGATCCTGGCCACGGAGCTGACGGCTCTGGTCCACGGCGAGGAGGAGGCCCAGAAGGCGAAGGAGGGCGCGCGCGCCATCTTCGGCGGCGGCGGCGTCGAGCACATGCCTGAGACCGAGATAAGCGCCGACGACCTCACCGACGGCGCGATAGACATCCTGACCCTGCTTGTCAAGACCGGCCTGTGCTCCTCGAAGAGCGACGCCAGGCGCAACGTCCAGCAGGGCGGCGTCACGGCGGGCGACGAGAAGGTCGACGACATCGCCAAGACCTTCACCGAGGCCGAGCTCAAAGCCGGCGTCGTCCTCAAGCGCGGCAAGAAGAATTTCAATAAGGCCATCATGAAATAAAGAGCCATAGAAAACCGCCCCCGGACCTCCGGGGGCGGTTTTTTCTGCACGCAACGCGCGCGTTTGAAAGTTTCGCCCGCCTCTCCCATTTTGACGTAAGCCCCAACGGGACGTAGTGGTGCGGTCAGGTCTTTTCGGCCCGGTGCGTATCTAACCCCTCGCCGCGGCGGCGAGTGATCAAATCCGTCCGCGCAGCGGACACTTCAGCGGTCGGACACGGGCGCCAAACGTGAAGTGGGAGAGGCGGGTGGGCGTACCACGTCCGTGCGTCGGTACAAAGCGCGTTTCTTTGGGGTGGATTTGCAGGACCAGCGCGGTCTATCGCCCAATAAATCGGCGCACACGTGTCAGCGCCCGGTCAGAATCTCGCCGTTTTCCTTTTCGTATTCCTTGACGCAGTTCCGGATGAGTATAAGCACCTGGCTGTTTGCTGAGCGGCCCTCATAGTCTGCCACGACGTGCAGCTTGTCAAGCAATTTGTCGTCGATTCGGATGGTCAAGCTCTTTATTGCCATAAAATAACCTCACATTACACATAATATGTATTCATTTTATGTGTAATATGTGTTAATATTCAGGTAACGACGTCAAACTGACGTCAAAATGCAGTCGGGAGGCTAAGAAAATGCCGGATTACGAGAAAATGTACCATATCCTGTTCAATGCCATCACGGATTCCCTCAGAGAGCTGGAGAAGGGAGACAACAAGGAGGCCGTGCGCCTGCTCATCGAGGCGCAGCAGCAGACCGAGGAGCTCTACGTCGAGGCCTGAAAAAACCGCCGCCCATATCGGGCGGCGGTTATATTTATCACTCCGGGAGCTTGCAGACGTCTATCCACTCGAGAGCGTTGGAGTATTTCCACAGCTCGTCCAGGTTCAGCTCTATGGCGCTGGCGCCGCTGCCGACGGCGGGGAAGACGGTCTCGAAGCGCTTCAGGCTGTCGTCCAGGTACACGTCCACGCCCTCGTTGATGCCGAAGGGGCAGACGCCGCCGACCGGGTGGCCGACCAGCTCGAGCACCTCCTCGGGGGTCAGCATCTTGGCCTTGAAGTGGAACTTCTCCTTGAACTTGTGATTGTCTATCCTCGCGTCTCCGGCGGCGAGGATGAGCAGCGCGCCGCCCTCAGGCTTCTTGAACGACAGCGTCTTGGC
>CAUAHS010000161.1 GCA_958428885.1 uncultured Eubacteriales bacterium | reverse complement strand
CAGCGGCATAGCCCCCGTGCGCCGTTTCCTGGACATGGGGCTGAGCACCGGCCTCGGCAGCGACGTGGCGGGCGGCACGGTCACGAGCATCTTCCGCGCCATGGCCGACGCCATACAGGTCTCCAAACTCCGCTGGCGACTGGTGGACGACAGCCTGAGCGCCCTCACGGCGCCGGAGGCCTTTTACCTCGGCACCGCCGGGGGAGGGGAGCTTTTCAACACCGGCAGCTTCCGGCCCGGCAGGGAGTTCGACGCCATCGTCATGGACGACCGCCGTTACAGCCCGCCGGGGGAGAGCGACATCCCCACAAGGCTGGAGCGCACGATATATCTCTCCGACGACCGCGACATAGAGCACAAGTTTGTCCGCGGACGGAGGCTCTTCTGAAGGGAGGCGCACTCCGTGCCTGAAAAAACCGAAGCGGTGTCCGCACCGCGTGCAGCTTCGGCCCCGCGCCTGATGACGCGGGGCCGGACAGTGCTGTTTGGACTTTGCTGCGCCGGGTTCGTGCTCTACGGCCTCTACTGCAACGGCTTCGGCACCAACGCTGAAGCCGCCATGGCCTATTTCGGCATCGACGAGGTGCAAAACGGCGCGATACTGACGGTGCAGTCCGTCGGCTGCCTCGCCGCCGCCGTCTTTCTCGGCCTCTTTGGAGAGAGACTGAACAAGGTCTACGCCCTGGCGGCGGGACTGCTGCTCCTCGGCGCGGCAAGCGTGCTCACGGGGTTGATACCCGACGTCGCACCCCGTGCCGGGGCTTATGCGTATATGCTCGCCTTCTCGCTCGCGGGCGGGGTGGGCTACATAAGCGTGGACCTCTTGACCAACAGCCTCATCGCGGACGTGTTCCGGGAGGGCAAAAACCGCGTGCTGCCCTATGTCCACGCCTTCTACGGCGGCGGAGCCATGCTGGCGCCCGTGTTCGTGACGGCGCTGGTTACGCCGGAACGGCCTGAGAGTTTTGCAAGGCCGTATCTCATAGTCGGCCTTGCCGCGCTGCTCGCCGGAGCGGCGCTTGCGGCTGCGGGACGCCGCACGCTTGCAGAGACGCCCTACGCCGACATGACCGTGATACGCCGCCGCGCAAGGCAAAATCCGGCGGAGGTATTCAGCGAGGGCAGGGCCTGGGTGCTGCTGCTCTCGGCGTTCATGAACCTCTGCTTCCAGAACGGCATGACCACCTGGCTGCCCCGCTACTGCTCCGAGGTGCGGGGCTACGACTTCACTGCTGCGGGGCTGATGGTGACGGTATTCTTCCTGGGAGCGCTGATAATGCGTCTGCTCTCGCCGTTGGTGTACGCTGCGATAGGACCGAGGCGCTTTTATCGCAGCGCGCTGCTGAGCTCGGCGGCGCTGTTCCTGGTGTTCCTGCTGGCGCCGATGCCGGACTGGGCTGCGGCCGCACTCACGGGCGTCATGGGGCTCCTGCAGGGCGCAACGGTGCCGACGCTGGTCATAATCTGCTGCGACGCTTTCCCGGAGCGCACGGCTTCGGCCACGTCCATCGTGGTGTTCGGCGTCTCGCTGGCGTCCATGACCTCGCCTGCGGCCATGGGCGCGGTAATAGCCGCCGCAGGAGCCCAGGCCGCCATGCTCAGCGTGACCGCCTGCACCGTCGTCGCCGCACTCGCCCTGCCCAGACGGAGATGAGGCGTCCCGTTTACAAAGGCGCGCGGGTGTGATATAAATAGCGTGGGCGGCATAATCCGGGTTCGGATTATGCCACCCATGCTAGGTCGCAGGTATAGTTTTCTGAATCAAGAAGGAGAAATGCGGATGCTCGAGAGGCTCAGGGACATAGAGGCAAAATACGAGGAACTGGAGCGGAAGATGTCCCAGCCGGAGTACTACTCCGACGCCGAGGCATACGCAAAGCTCGCCAAGGAGCAAAAGGAGCTCGCGCCACTGGCCAATGCCTGCCACGAGTACCTCAGGTGCGAGTCCGACATGGAGAGTGCAAAGGAGCTGCTCTCCGACCCCGAGATGGGCGAGCTGGCGCACGAGGAGTTTGAGGCGGCAAAGGCCCGTATGGACGAGCTGGCCGAGAAGATAAAGCTTCTCATGCTCCCAGGCGACCCCAACGACGGCAAGAACGTCATCATCGAGATACGTGCCGGCGTCGGCGGGGAGGAGTCCGCGCTCTTCGCCTCGAGCCTCTACCGCATGTACTCCATGTACGCCGAGTCCAGGCGCTGGAAGACCGAGGTCGCCAACGTGAACGACACCGAGCTCGGCGGCATCAAGGAGATCAGCTTCGTCGTCGAGGGTGCTGGCGCATATTCGCGCCTAAAGTACGAGTCCGGCGTCCACCGCGTACAGCGCGTGCCGGAGACCGAGGCCGGAGGCCGCATCCACACCAGCACCGTCACCGTCGCCGTCCTGCCCGAGGTGGACGAGGTGGAGTTCCAGATAAACCCCGCCGACCTGCAGATAGACACCTTCCGCTCCTCCGGTGCGGGCGGCCAGCACGTCAACAAGACGGAGAGCGCCATCCGCATAACTCATATCCCCACCGGCACGGTGGTCGAGTGCCAGGACGAGCGCAGTCAGTACAAAAACCGCGACAGGGCCATGAAGATACTCGCCTCGCGTCTCTACGAGGCGGAGGCGAGAAAACAGGCGGAGGCCATCGCCGCCGAGCGCCGCAGTCAGGTCGGCACCGGCATGCGCAACGAGCGCATACGCACCTACAACTTCCCGCAGGGGCGTGTGACTGACCACCGCATCGGCCTCACGCTATACAAGATAGACCAGATAATGGACGGAGCGCTCGACGAGCTCATAGACGCGCTCATCGCCGCCGACCGGGCGGAGCGCCTGAAACAGCACTCGGAGGAACTATGAAAACCAAAGTCATCACAGAAAACATTGCAGAGGCCGCCGAGCTCATAAGGCAGGGCGCGCTTGTCGCCGTGCCGACCGAGACGGTGTACGGTCTCGCGGGGAACGGCTTCAACGAGACCGCCGTGGAGCGCATCTACGAGGG
Source organism: uncultured Eubacteriales bacterium (assembly GCA_958428885.1). Taxonomy (GTDB): domain Bacteria; phylum Bacillota; class Clostridia; order Oscillospirales; family Oscillospiraceae; genus Scatomorpha. The sequence goes on along the minus strand of CAUAHS010000161.1, from coordinate 1,737 downwards.
CAAGGGCCGCCCGGAGGTAAAGCCCCTGTCGCTGATGGTGCCGGGTCCGGAGGCCTTTGAAAGGTGCTGCACCGAGGTACCTGAGGCCGCAAGGGTGCTGGCGGAGCGCTTCTGGCCGGGACCGCTGACCATCGTGCTGCCCGCAAGGGAGGAGATACCCAGCGTGGTGCTCGCGGGCGGGCACACCGTGGGGCTGAGATGCCCGGACCACCCACTGACGCTCCGACTGCTGCGGGAGTGCGGAGAGCCCCTTGCGGCACCCTCGGCCAATCCCTCCGGCGAGCCGAGCCCCAAGACGGCGCAGCAGGTGCTCGGCTACTTTGACGGCAAGATAGAGGGCGTCATCGACGGCGACGAGTGCGGCATAGGCAGGGAGAGCACGATAATCGACCTCACGCGCGAGCCCTACCGCATACTCCGCCAGGGCGCCCTGCCCGAGCGGGACATCGCCGCGGCTCTGGGCGAGCGCATGCGCATAATCGGCCTCACCGGCGGCACCGGCACGGGCAAGACCACGGCTCTCGAGGTCCTGCGCGGCATGGGCGCGCTCTGCCTCGACTGCGACGAGGTGTATCACGAGCTAACGGAGACGAGCAGCGAGCTCCGTGAGGCGCTGGAGCGCCGCTTCGGCAGCGTGTACGGCTCGGACGGGAAACTTGACCGAAAAAAACTGGGCGCGGTGGTGTTCAGCGACGCCGCAGCGCTTTCGGAGCTCAACGCCATCACCCACGGCTTTGTAAACGAGGAGGTCAAGCGCCGCCTGCGCGATTTCGCCATGACCGGCGGCAAACTCGCCGCAATAGACGCCATAGCCCTCTTCGAGAGCGGCTCGGACAGGCTCTGCACGGACACCTTCGGCGTCATAGCCCCGAGGGAGGTGCGCGAGGCGCGCATCATGGCCCGCGAGGGCATTTCCAGGGACTACGCGCGGCTGCGCATAGACGCCCAGCAGAGCGACGAATACTACATCGAGCGCTGCACGGGGATACTCGAGAACAGCGGCACAAAAGCAGAATTTGCGGCCAAATGTGCGGCCGCTTTCACGGAGGTAATAGAAAATGGAAGAAAAGAAGGACTACCGCAAGGAACTCTTCTATGAGAAGAAGAACGGCTACGACAACATGGACGCCGCCGCACGCAGCGCCATGGAGGACTACTGCGAGGGCTACAAGGCCTATCTGAACGACTCCCGCACGGAGCGTGAGGCCGTGGCGAACGCTATAAGGCTGGCCGAGCGCGAGGGCTTTGTGGAGTACAAGCCCGGCATGAGCCTCAAATCCGGCGACAAGGTCTGGTTCAACAACCGCGGCAAGGCCCTGATGCTGGCCGTCGCGGGCAAAAAGCCGCTCTCCGATGGTGCGGTCGTCGCGGCGGCGCACGTGGATGCGCCGAGGCTCGACCTCAAGCAGACCCCGCTCTATGAGGACAACGAGCTGGCCTTCTTCAAGACCCACTACTACGGCGGCATCAAGAAATACCAGTGGACGGCCATCCCCCTGGAGCTGCACGGCGTCGTCGTCAAGAAGGACGGCGAGGTCGTGGACGTGGTCATCGGCCGTGAGAAGGACGACCCGCAGTTCGTCATCAGCGACCTGCTGCCGCACCTCGCCGCCGACCAGATGAAAAAGACCCTGGCCGAGGGCGTGACGGGCGAGGGCCTGAACGTCCTCATCGGCTCCGCCCCCTACGACGACGAGGGCTCGGACCGCGTGAAGCTGGCCGTGATGAGCATACTCA
>CAUAHS010000160.1 GCA_958428885.1 uncultured Eubacteriales bacterium | reverse complement strand
CGGCGGCATCGTCGGCCAGATGGAGCCCTACCTCTCGCTCGACCTCTCCGCCGCCTCAGCGGAGAACCTCTCTACCGAGCTCTCCAAGCTGCACGACCTCCTCGACGTCGCGCTGCTGAACGCGGGCGACTCCTCCACCAACATCACCAACCGGCTCAACTCCGTCTCCGGCTACATGGGCAGCGCCTCGGACGACCTCGCCTACATCGCGGGCGAGACCGTGGACTTTGTGGACAACACCGTCGCCTCGCTCAACGACATCCTCAGCCGCATAGACTACGTCTCCGACAGCGCGCCATACATCCTCGGCGACGTGGAGACCGCGGGCAGTCACATCTCTGACGCCATGGGCTGGCTGGCCGAGGTGAACCGCGACCTCTCCGTCATCACCCACATGCAGGGCAGCAGCTATGACGAGACCAACCACCGCCTGCTCTCCGTCACCACCGGCACCGGCGGCTATGCCCGGGCCGACACCTCGAACCCCGCAGCAGGCAGCCTCGTCACCGTGGAGCTCCGGCCCGACACGGGCTATGAGGTCGGGCGCATAGAGATAGCCGACGCCGACGGCGCCAGCGTGCCCTATAACTACGACCCCGCCTCCCGGACCTTGACCTTCACCATGCCCGTCCTCTCCGGCGACCCCGTGAACGACCCGGTGAACGCCCGGGCAAAGAACACCGTCGTGCGCGTGGCCTTCGTGCCCACGGAGACGTATTTTGACGAGACCGGCAGTCAGGTCAGCATCGCCACCAACGCCGGCGGCACGGTCACGGCCACCCGGGGCTCCAGCGGCATATACGTCCTCGACATAAGCCCCAACAATGGCTACGAGCTCGCCTCCCTCTCCGTCACGGACGAGAACGGCGCTGCCATTCCCTATGAGCGCATCGACAATCTCGGCACTCAATATGCCTTCACTCTCAGCTCCAGCCGGGCGTACGTAAACGCCAACTTCCAGCGCGTGAGCGACTGGGACATAGTCACCGGTGCGGCGGACACGATAGGCTCCGCCGGCAGCGCCCTCAGCTCGGCCATGGACAACGCTCAGGCCGACGCCAGCGCCCTCATGGCCCAGCTCAATGAGCTGCTCCGGAACCCCAACCCCAGCCAGGCTGAGGCCCAGGCCCTGCTCGACGCGCTGGGCAAACTCTCGAGCGACCTCACCTCCGCAGGCGGTGCGGCGGCCGACATCATCGGCGCCGGAAACTCCATCGCGGGCGCCATGGGCCCGTACATAGCTGAGGCCGCCGTGAACCTCAACGAGCACCTGGGCTACGCCATGCAGAGCCTGCAGGCGGCGTCCAACAGCATAACCGACGCCGTCGCGGGCGTGCGCGACGTGCTCAGCTACCTGAACGGCCTGCCCGACGTGCAGTTCCAGGGCCTCGGCAGCGAGTACAGCCAGCGCGTGGACTCCCTCTGCGGCAACATGAAGAACATCTCCGACGCGCTCACCGCGCTCAACACCGAGCTCGGCAGCTCCGCCACGGTGCTGGTGGACGACCTCCGGAAGGTCAACGACCAGTTCTCGGTGGTCATGCTCATGCTGGTGGACGCCATCAAGGCGGCGGCCAGCCCGAACATCGGCGACGTGTTCACGGACGTGTCCGAGCAGGAGGGCTCCGCCACCGAGGGCAATGTGGCCGGCTGCGGAAACACCGGCTCCGTCTACGGCGACGTGAACGTCGGCGGCATCGCGGGCGCAATGGCCATAGAGTTCGACTTCGACCCCGAGAGCGACCTCACGGGCTCGACCACCATCTCCCGCGCCTTCAACAGCCGCTGCATTCTGAGAGGCAGCGAGAATAACGGCACCGTCCGCGCCAAGGACAACTGCGCCGGCGGCGTAGTCGGCCTCATGGAGCTCGGCGTCACGCAGAGCTGCCAGAACTACGGCGCCGTCTCCAGCGAGAGCGGCGACTACGTCGGCGGCATAGCGGGCAGCAGCAACTCCACAATCCGTGCCTGCTGGGCGATGTGCCCCCTGACCGGCGACGACTGGGTCGGCGGCATAGCCGGTCTCGGCATGAAGCTCTACGACTGCCGCAGCCTTGTCGAGATCGACGGCGGGGACGAGTGCCTCGGCGGCGTCGCCGGCGCCCTCTCGGAGGACGGCGAGGCGACCGGCAACCTCTTTGTCAGCGAGACGCTCCACGGCATAGACGGCATCAGCTATACCGGCGGCGCCGAGCGCGTGCCCTTCAACTCACTCAAGGCACTTGAGGACGTGCCCTCTGAGTTCCTGGACCTCAAGCTGGTGTTCGTGGCCGACGGCGTGACGATAAAGACGATACATTTTGAATACGGCGACAGCATACCCGAGAGCGAAGTCCCCGCCGTGCCCGCCAAGGAGGGCTACACCGGCGCATGGCCGGAGCTCGACCTCACCAACGTGACCTTCAGCCGCACGCTTGAGGCGGTGTACACCCCGCTGGACACCTCGGTGGCGAGCACTGCGGTCCGCGGCGACGGCGTGCAGTCCCTGGTGCTGGTCGAGGGCAGCTTCCAGCCCGGCGCGGCGGTCGAGGCCGACGTGCTCTCCAGCGGCGAGGTCCCCGAGGACGCCCCCGCCCTCTCGCGCGGCACCAAGTCCCTGGAAGAGCTGAGCGTCTCCGTCACCGGCAGCGCGGACGAAGGCAGCGGCTACCGCGTGCGCTACCTCGCCCCGGAGACCGAGCGCTCCACCTCCACCATCGCGCTCTACGTCCGCGAGGGCGGCGCCTGGCAGGAGAAGGACTACGACACGCTGGGCAACTACCTCTGCTTCAACGTGGACAGCGACGACTTTGAGCTGCTGGCGGTGGAGCGTCCGGCGGACATGACGCGCGTGATAATAATCGGCGCCGCCGCCGTGGTACTGATCCTGATAATCACCATAGGAACCATCACCCGCCGCAAGAGGACGGCAAGACCTGTAAAGCAGGGCAAATAAGCAAAAAGAAAGACCCCGGTCCGTGGACCGGGGTCTTGTTTTATTTTCTCTCCTCCTGAGACTCTGGCTGAGGTCCTGCGGCGCCCGGGCCGTCCATGTCCTCTGCAGCAGAAAGGGGTATCCGCATCTTTGGACCGGGCATCGCCAGGTTCACGATCAGCGCCACGACTATGCCGATGACCGTATCGAGCATGCGGTTGAGCGCGTATGTATAGGGGTCGGCGTCGCCGACGTGATAGACCGTCGTGCTCAGGAACACGACGCAGGCAAAGCCCGCGACGGAGGGCTTTTTTATGCCGATGGTGGTAAGTATGACCGGGATGAGCATCAGCGAGACGAGGAGATAAAATAGCGGCGGTATGCGCTGAAGGTTGAACTGCGTCTCGAGAAAGAGCACAATGACGCCGTAAGCGCCGCCTACGGCGGTGCCCATGACGCGGTTGAAGGAGGTGGAGAGCGTCTTTTCCGCCGACTTCTGCATGCACAGCACGGCGGCGATCATCGAAAAGAAGGTCATCTCACCCCTGAGCCAGCCGATGATGGCGCAGACAAAGACTGCGATGACCGTCTTGATGATCCTCATGCCGATGTGGAAATGGTGAGGCGGTTCGACCTCCTCAAAGAAAAGCTCCCTCCAGGGCTTCACTCCGTCGCCTCCGATCAGATTTATGTCTTTACATTATACCTTGGCTGTCGGTTTTTGTAAAGCGGCGGGGTTTGAACTGCCCCACCAGCGCCCCCGCGAGCACAAGAACGGCCCCAATGAACTGCACTGTGCTGAGCCTCTCGTCGAGGAACACGGCGGAGAAGATGAGCGCCGAGACCGGGTCAAAGTAGCCCATCAGCGCCACTGCCTTTGCCGGGAGCCGGTTCATGGAGGAGAAATACAGCCAGCAGGCAAAGCCCGTGTTCACCGTGCAGAGGAAGAGCAGCGCAAAGATACCGCGCGCATCCGTAGGCAGCGGCACTCCCCCGCTGGTGGCAAACACATAGGGCAGCAGTATGACCGCGGCGATGACTATCTCAATAAAGGTCAGGTTCAGTCCGGACACGCCCGTTATTTTCTTGTTCACGAGCATGAGCATGGCGTAAAACACCGCCGAGCCCAGGCCGACGATCAGGCCCGTCGCGCTGACCGAGCCCCCGCCGAAGTCCGTGCCGACCACCAGGAGCATGCCGACAATGACCACTGCCATGCCGAGGTAGGCCAGGCCGTTCTGCCTCTCTTTGAGCACCAGCGGCGCCAGGACAAGCACCAGCACAGGCGCGGTGTAGTATGTAAGCGTGGCGAGCGAGACGTTCATGAGGTTGTAGGCCTCAAAAAGCAGCGCCCAGTTGGCGCCGAGGCAGACCCCAGCGAAGAGCAGGCGCCATTTTTCGCGGAGGAGCACCTCTTTGGGCGTCCGGCTGCGGGAGATGAGGATTATTATGAGCAGCACCGCCCCGCCTATCAGCGTCCTGAGGAGCACCAGCTGAGGACCGGACATCTCCAGCATGGACGCAAACACGCCGTTTGAGCCGAAAATGAGCATTGCCGCCACAAACATCAGATAGTACTTCATCTTCCGTGCCTCCGAACTGCGATATAGCAAAAGAGACACAGCGTTTGCTGTGTCTCTTTTGTGTTGGCACTGACCTATCTTCCCGGTCCGTCTCCAGACAAGTATTTTCGGCACAGGTGAGCTTAACTTCCGTGTTCGGAATGGGAACGGGTGGACCCTCACCGTTAAAAGCACCAACTATTGGTACACCATCAGGGACTCGAACCCTGGACACCCTGATTAAGAGTCAGGTGCT